>JAJFUL010000018.1 GCA_021372425.1 Spirochaetaceae bacterium | reverse complement strand
ACGCATTCGACATGATGCGCAAGGTCTTAAGCGATGGCAGCGCTGACAAGATCCTGACCGCAGGCCTCACGGGCCTTGTCATGCACAAAGCGCGAGGCATCGATGTCGGCCCTGTGGTCGACAAATTCCTTAAAGACCGCGGTCTCGACGCCTTCGTCCCGGAAGCAAAATCCCTGCTCACCGAATTCGGCGACAAATACGTGCTGCCCTGCGATCTCGCCTATGAAACGAAAGGCCCCAACGGCAGCCCTGTCCGCGCTGAGTGCACGATCGAAAAGATGCCGCACGATGTCATGTTTCCCGATGTCGGCCACGGCACCATTGCCGAGTTCTCGCGCATCATTGCCCGGGCTGGGTCAGTATTCGTGAACGGCCCCGCCGGCATGTACGAGGTTCCGCTCTGGGCCGACGGCACGCGCGAAATCTGGAACGCCATCGCCAACGCGCCTGGATACACCGTCATCGGCGGGGGCGATACGATCAGCGCCGCCGCCCGCTTTACCGACACCTCGAAGTTCAGCTACGTCTGCACGGGCGGCGGCGCCATGGTCCGCTTCCTGGCCGGCAAGCAACTCCCCCTCATCGAGGCAATGGAGAAAGCTTACGACAGGAATTTGGCCATGCCGCTGGCTTCCAAAGACTGAGCGCGATGCTATACGAAATCCCCTATGGACAGCAGGCTATCGGCATTGAGATACCCGGCAGCCTGGCTGTGGCCGTGCTGGAACCTGGCAAACTTCCGAAAGCCAGCGGCGCCTCCATCCAGCAGGCGCTGGCCAACCCATTCGATTCGCCTTCGTTTGGCGCCTTTCTCGAAGGTTCGCATTCGGTTCTCGTCATCATTAACGATGCGACAAGGCCAACGCCAACGCGCCTGGTCCTGGATGAAATCGCCGACAGCCTCGCAGCTTTCAGCCCGCGATTCCTCATTGCCACAGGAGCGCACCGCGCACCGACGGAAGCTGAATATCGGCAGATCTTCGGCGTCCACTACGACCGCTTCAGGAATTCCACGACCGCCCACGACGCGCGCGACCCATCCTCGCTGGCCGACCTCGGCCAGACTCGCAACGGCACCCCAATCCTGCTGAACAAGGCCATCTTCGAAGCTGACCGCATCATCATAATCGGCTCGGTGGAGCCCCATTACTTCGCGGGCTACACCGGCGGGCGCAAGGCTTTCCTGCCCGGAATCGCCGGCTATGCGACCATCGAAGCGAACCATCGGTTGGCGCTTTCCCCAATGGCCCGAGCGCTTGAACTGGAGCGCAACCCAGTGAGCCAGGACATGGATGACGCGCTCACGCACCTCCATGTTCCGATCTTCTCCATCATGACGGTTCTGGACAAGGACCAAGCGATCGCCTGGTGCTCGGCCGGTGACATCCGTTCCTCCTTCAATGACGCGGTGGTCAAGGCCAATGCAATATTCACCGTTCCTATCGACGGGCTTTTCGACATCGTCATATCGGCGGCGCGCTACCCCATGGACATCGACCTCTACCAATCGCAGAAAGCGATCGACAACGGCTCACTGGCGCTGAAGGACGGAGGCACCCTCATCATGGTCTCGACCTGCCGCGACGGCATCGGGGACAAGGCCTTCCTGGAGTTAATGGCTTCAGCTGACAGCCCCGCGGCCGTCCTTGCCAAAATCCAGACCTGCTACCGGCTCGGCTATCACAAGGCGGCGAAAATCGCGCTCACCGCCGGCCGCGCCTCCATCATCGCCTATACAGACCTGCCGCCGTCAGAAGCCCGCAAAGCCTTCCTCCAGCCCTGCGGTGACCTCCAGGAGGCCGTGGACTCAGCCATTCAGCAACATGGATCTTCGGCGCGAATCTGCATCATCCCGGACGGCACGGTGACGGTCCCCCTCCTTTCAAGCTGAGGGCTTGGCCAAGCAGTTTACTGACCCGGCAACTTAATAGTGGTGTTTTTTTGCGATAATAGCCCGCTACTGCGGGCTATAGCCCGCAGTAGCGGGCTATTATCGCAAAAACATGTGCGCTATCTTATTGCCGGGTCAGTGATCATCACAGAATGCAAAAAAGGCCGCCCCAAAAGGGCGGCCTTTCACAATCAATCGGCATGCTGCAACGCCATGGCGATCAGGGCTTATGGTACAGGAAACAGGCCACCTGATGGCCGTCCTCCGT
>JAJFUL010000002.1 GCA_021372425.1 Spirochaetaceae bacterium | reverse complement strand
CGTAATCGACCAGCTCCTGGCTGGTCTCGATTATCTCCGGATTCACGAAGAGGCGACGCTTGTCGCCATCGATATGGACGACGAAGAGCCGCATCGATACGCCGACCTGCGGCGCGGCGAGGCCAATGCCGTCGCTTCCTTGCATGATGTCGAACATTTCAGAGGCCAGCGCAGCCAGTTCAGCGTCGAATACGGTGACTGGATCGGCCTTTGTCTCCAGCACCTTTTCTCCATAAAGTAGTACCTTTCTCATTTTTTCAAACTCGCCGTATCGAGGGGAGGAATTTCAAACTTGTCCCCTTCCTTTAGGCCGACTTTCACGAACCAGCCCTGCGGGACCTCGAGCGCATAACGCACGCTGCGCACCGAAGACCGCGGCTCTTCGGAATACGGTACCAGGTCCAAAATCTGCGTGATCGTCCCATCGGAAGCAATATATGCCAGCGAAAGCGGCAGGGAAGTATTTTTCATCCAGAAAGCGGCTTTCTGGTCGGAATCGAAGACAAAGAGCATTCCCTTGCCTTCGGCGAGCGATTTGCGATACATGAGTCCGCGGTTCTTCTCGTCCTCAGTCTTAGCGACTTCCACCGCTACTTCGACAGATCCCGACTTGAGCGTCACGGTCGCAAGCTGGGGATTTGGCTTGCTTGGGAGGCCTGAATTGTTCGATTGCTCTGAGCAGGAAACCAGGCTGCCAATGGCAAAGATCACGGCGCAGGCAAGCAAGGCTGATCTGGACAGAATCGTCGGCTGCCTGACGGAATTGCAGATAGTTCTTTTCGCTGTCATGGACATGGATGCATCTCCTCTTTGACTTCTCGCCTGAAAGATATCGCAAATCAGGGAAATAAAAAAGCTGTCCAGTTTTTTGGACAGCTTCGCTTCATCTTCTTTCGTGTTCATGTTAGCCGGCTGCGGGGCACAAATTCACTGCAGCGTGACCGGCCTGCAGAATCAGTACCCGCCTTTGGAGTCGTGCGTCTTTCTCGTTTTCTTCATGAGCTTGCGGGTAAGGGCTTTCTGCTTGCGATTCTTGATCGCGGAGGGTTTCTCGAAATATTCCCGCTTTTTCCATTCGCGGATGATGCCTTCTTTTTCAACCATTCGCTTGAAACGCTTGATGGCTTTCTCAAGTGGCTCGCCATCCTCGACAATGATCTGCTTAATAGTAATCACCTCCCTTCGATCAGGGAAGTAATTTTACTGGAAATGAATACTTTGTCAAGGAGGGGATGCTCGAGCCAGTAGTAGGGGTTGACAGGAACGTCGCCAATCCTGCATTCCCAGTGCAGGTGCGGCCCCGTAGATAGCCCTGTTGAACCGCTAAGGCCGATTTTCGCGCCTTTTTCGACTCGGTCGCCCTCGTTGACGAGCATTTTTGAAAGATGCATATAAATCGAGAATAACCCGGGCAGATGCTCCAAGACGATTGTATTTCCGGTGACGATGCGCGATTTTGCGAAGACAACGTTCCCGGGCAGGCAAGCGAGCACATTGCTTCCCGCCTTGACGCCGAGGTCGATGCCTCCATGTACGCTCGTGTCGCCTCCGCCGTTGTAATACTGGTAGCGCCGCATGTCGCCGAAACCGGCCGTCTGGCGCCATTCGCCACCGAGCGGGCGGATCATCCTGTCATCCGCAAACAAGGCCAATTGGTCCCGCGCTGCAAAAACTTTGGCAAAGCTGAGGGATTCGGCTGTCTTGGCCGGATCTTCCTGTGTTCTCAGCAGGGTGTTCGCCTTGTCGAGAGCTATGTCTTCCCTTGCGAAGTCGGTCTTTTCGATGCTGACCGTGCTTTCCTTGATGACATGCAAAGTGGCCGGTTGGGATTCCTGGTCCCATTCGAGGACGAGCCGGGCAGGACCTGTTTTTGTCTGGAAGGGTATTGGTAAAAGGGCCCCATACAGGCAGCCCGGACCGTCGATCGGCATGAAAAAGAAATTGGTCCGTCCGATTGTCTTTTGGTCATCATTCACGAGGCTGGCCTTACCATCGAAAAGCGGAACCTCGCTGCAGATCCAAACAAGCAGTGGGTCGCCCTGGGCCAGGCTTTCCGGCGCCGAAATCACCTGGGTCGGTTCCTGCCCTGCACCCTCCTGCGCGACGGCGAGCTGCTGCAGGACAGGAACCGCCAGCAGGACCAGACAGAACAGAAATGGGAAAACCAGGCGGCAGACAATGCCGCTTTTCATTTGGCGGAAAGACATTTTCTTGGCACCTCTTGAACAAAGCTTCTGTACAAATCGAAAACACCCTTTTACATCACCATTATATACTCTATACTGGTTCTGATCGCGACCAAATTCCAGGAGATTCGGATGCTTTTTTCAACCGGTAACCTGATCACGCTTGCCATAGTCATTGTGTTTTTCATCATCTATCACCTTCTTACGGCCAACAACCGCTCGCTTGAGAAAGTGAAACGCTTTGCCGACAAGCGGCAGAACGAGCTTGATGAATATGTCGATGAGCGTGCCGAAGAACTCAAGCATTACGGTATTGACCTCGATGTCCAACAGAAGGCTGCCAAGATTGCGCTCGAAAAGCTCAAGGAAGCCCAGGAAGTCATCGCCGAAAAGGCCGACTCAATGGCCGCAATTGCCGACCGCTTCAAGGAATATGATGAAGGACTCTCAAAACTCATGGAGATGACGGCCCGCGTTGACGAGAATCTGGCTCGCATCCACGAAGATGAGGATTTCGCCGAATCGGTGAACAGAAAACTCGACCTGGCCAAGAAGAGCATGGCGGCCCTGGAAAGGGAACTCCCCCTCATGCGCGAAAATTTCGCCCAGGATGCCCAGAAAACGGTCGATTCTTTCCGTGACGATATCCTGGCCGAACTCCAGGATGGTCTCGCCAGCACCACAAACGAGCTGCATGCGGTCCGCGACGAGGCCATGACCGCGCTTCAGCAAGCCCAAATCGCCGGAGAGCTCGTCGATGCCGAACTGGAAAAATCCCTCGCGACAGCGAAAGAAAGGGCTTCGTCAATCGAGGATATTGCGTTTAAGACAATCGTGGATGACTATTCGGGCAAGCTTGAGGACATGAAGGCGACCACCGATCGCGAGCTTGGTGAGCTGGGCCAGGAAACGAGCCAGCAGATCAGGGAGCTGCGCGCCGCCATAGAAAAATTCAAGGCCGGCTGGCAGTCGGAGTCGGCTACCATGATCAGCACCATGAATGAAAAATATGCACAGGCCACTTCCGAGTACGTGACGAAGACTGGAACCGAAAAGGAAAGTCTGCAGGCCGCAATCGGGCTCGGCAAGGAAGCAGAGGCCAGGCTTTCAGCTTCCACGGCCGAAGCCCTTCAGAAAACCGAGGCAAGCATTGCGCGGATGGAAGCCTTGAACACGGATTTGGACAAAGCCATCGAGGAAACCAAGGCACACTTTGAAGACGAGTTTGCCGAGTTCGGCCAGGCTTTCGAAGGCACGCGAACCCGCTTCGAGGAAAATTTCAAGGCTGAAAGCGCCGAGATGGACGCCGAACTCGAAGCGCTCAAGCAGGAAGTGGCCAGGCTCAAGGAACAGGCTGCCGGAGAAATTTCCGAGCATCTGTCCGATTTCGACGATTCCCTGCTGAAAGATCTTTCGGCAAAGAAGGCACAAACCTTCAAGCAGCTCGATTTCTGGCTTTCGGATATGGAAAAGACGCTTTCGGGCATCACTGCCGAGGCAAGCGCGCGCCGGAACGCCGAAGAAGCGAAGTACGCCGAGGACTTCCGCAGTCATCTTCTGAAGCAGCGGGATGAAATGTATGCACAATTGGAGAAGCTGAACGAAAGCATTGATGCTGTCAAGGAAAACATTCAGTCAAGAAATGTATCGGCAGAAGCGGAACTGGCCAATCTCGAAGACAACTTCAAGGCCTCTGCACAGGGCATGATGGACGATTCACTGGCTGATATCCGTACCGAGATGGCCATGCTGAAGCAATCGATCGAAAATCTATCGGCCGGGCAAGGCGGTTCGGAATCCTTGTAAGCCGTCCTGGCAGCCCTCCCGGCAAGATTTTTGAGGCGACTTAGCGGATGATTGTCTTGAGGGCGATCTTTACCATGGCAGTAAATGTAGTCTGCCTGTCGGCGGAACTAGTCACTTCGCCAGTCACGAGATGATCGGACGCAGTCAGGACTGACAGTGCCGATACGCCATACTTGGCGGCCAGCGTGTATAGTTCAGAAGATTCCATCTCGACGCCGAGAACCCCATATTTCGCCCAGAGCTTCCACTGATCCGGATCTTCGGTATAGAACGAATCTGACGACAAGATCGATCCCACCAAGGGCTCAAGGCCTTCTTCCTGCACAACATCATAGGCGTTCATGAGCAGCTGGAAAGAAGCTGTCGGAGCATAGTCCATGCCGGAAAACCTGACCCGGTTCATTGAAGAATCAGTACAGGCACTGAGTGCCAGAATGACATCGCGCAGCTTGATCTGGGGCTGCATCGCTCCGCAGGTACCCACGCGGATCAGCTTCTTGACGCCGTAATCCCTGATCAGTTCATTGACGTAGATGGAAAGACTGGGCATGCCCATGCCGGTGCCCATGACGGACACCTGTTCTCCCTCGAAAAGACCTGTATATCCAAACATATTGCGGATTTCGTTGAATTGTTCCGGTTTTTCAAGAAATGTCTCAGCTATAAATTTCGCTCGTAAGGGATCACCGGGAAGGAGAATCCTATCCGCGATCTGTCCTGGTTTTGCCGCAATGTGAATACTCATTCGCACCTTCCTTAGGTCTTACTGACCCGGCGACAAGACAGCGCGCACATTTCGCGATAATAGCCCACCATAGTGAACTAGTATTGCGAAAAACAGCACAATCAAATTGACGGGTCAGTAGTCTCCAGCTTTTCACTGGCAGAAGCATCATAGTATAATGTGCTTTTGCCAACTTTGTCATGTGCTTCATTAAAGCCCCAAGGAGTCAATGGTGAACCCTTATGAAATATTGTCCGTGGATGATGATATCCTGGTTGTGAACAAGCTGGCGCCCCTTCCGGTATTGAAGGACAAGACCGGCGACGAAGATTTGCAATCGCTGCTGAAACGGGAGCATGAGGAATTTGCCGATTTTCTCGAAGCTGCTCACAGGATTGACCGCAGAACCTCCGGAATCGTCGTTTTTGCGCGGAACATCCGCGCCTTGCAGACCCTCGAGAAGGAATTCAGAACCAGGGAAATACAAAAGACCTATATCGCATGCCTGGAGAAAGAGCCCGTCCCTCCTTCGGGCGAGCTCAGGCATACTATCATCTTCGACAAGCGACGCAACCTGTCCATCGCTCTCCCCTGTGGCGACAATGCACAAGGAGTACTGGCAGAGATCCACTATTCGCTGATCTCTAGGAGTGATCGCTATTTCTTCGTTCAGGTGGAACCGCTCACCGGACGTCACCACCAAATACGGGCCCAATTTGCCGCCACAGGCTGTCCGATAAAAGGTGACCTGAAATATGGCGCCAGACGGAGCTCCCCCTCCGGGCGTATAATGTTGCACGCGTGGAAAATCGCCTTCCCCCATCCTCACACCCGACAGCTGATCAGCCTAACAGCCGACTTCCCCAATGATGAAACACTTTGGGAAGTACTCAAGGCAAGCCTGGCCGTAAATCCCGCAGAAGGTGAGACTTGAGCCTCTTTCCCCGGCTGGGGATGTGTCAATTGAAGAAAGCCCGCCCCTGCCTGTGCCTTGCCGTGTCTTCCCTGCAAGGCTCTTTCAGGCAGCGCGGGTTCTTCGCCCAAACATGCATCTCTGCATGCGCGATTCTTCCTATTTTTTTGTTTTTTCGCTTCCGAAAGCCAGATAAGCTAAGACTGGCCGGATATTCCTCGCAGTTCCTCCAAGCACATAATCGACAAGAGCAAAATTTTCCAGGCCGTGCTCGTTCTGCAGGCCAGCGCTGAGTCCCTTTGCGTAAACTTCGTTCAGCGGCTCGACGCCTTCTGTCCTGAATCGGCATTCGTCATCCTCATCGAGCCAGAGAGATATCGTCCTGCCCATGTTCCCACTTTCCTTGAACAGAAACCGCGCTTTCCCGGGCGAGGACCAGAGGCCTTCGCTTTCGACAACGCCCTTTCGTTTAATGGTGGCCTTTTTCGATTCCGTCGATGGCCCCATGCGATATTCCTCGACATAGTCATCGGTTCCCGGTCCGATCACAAGCGTCCCTTCCCCATCGAGGGAAAGAACTCTTTCCGCGTCGCCCCTGATGATCACTTTTCCGGGCGAAACATCAAAATTTGCTACAACCCCGGCGTTTCCCGAAGCCATCCTGGAAACAAGTATCTCATTGCCAGCCCTGCTGAAATCGTAGCTGGCCACCTCGATCTCGCCCCCAAGCCTCCGCTCATAGACCAGAGCTCCCTTGACCCACCCTCCAGGCAACAGCTGGAACCTGAAAATTGTCGTATCGAAACCCTGGCTTTCCAGGAATCCGAACTCTGTATCCTTGTAGGCAATGACAATTTCATTGGCGTTGGCCTTGATTCCCGGCAGTATTACCGGTTCTTCCACACGGGGAATGACCTCTGCGACACTGCCGCCGCTCTGCGGCTCTTTTGCTACATGCCCGGCATCCTTGCCCGAGCAGGAGAAAAATAAAATGCCAGCAACCATCATAAAGGCAAGAAACGCGAAAACTTTGGAACCCATGGCGCTGACCACGCTCCTGGCCGAGCTTGCTGCTTTGGAAAACATTTTTGCCTCCCTTGAAGAATGGCCTTTCGGATTATTTCAATAACCACCTATACGGATAGTCTGTTTTGCCTTGGGATCTTCTTCCTTGTCCCTGATAAGGGTCTGAGCAAGCCTTGCGACATCTTCCTGCCGCACGATCAGGCATCCATAGGACAGAGAGCTGGTGAAGGGATTCGTATTGGAATGGATCGAGTATCCGGTATCTGCGTAAGAGCCGATATAAGTCAGCTGGCCTTCGGCCGATCCCTGCATAAAAACATCGACGCAGCCGATCGCATTCGTCTGGATACTGTAGGGGCCGTACTTGTCGTCCCGCGATCGGAGGCCGGTGATGGCCCAGTAGCCTTCGGGGAAAGCCTGCGGTGAGCAGGTCAGCCCTGCAGCTGATGTAATTCTGCCGCGGGCATCGGGCTTTGGCATGAACGGCGCCTGCTTTGTGCTGGCAACTCTGTTGTGAACGTCGATTTCATACTGCTCCTTGGGCGGGAGCCTTCCAAGTTTCGCCTCGTACTCATTGTCGATCACTTCGACGGTGAGCTTTGTCCTTGACTTGTTCAGCTTGACTCGCGTGTCGCCGCCTGTCACCTGGCTGCATTCCATGCTGCTCACGACATTTCCCTCCAGGAGCCCTGCAATTGTCGCCTCGAAAGACCGGGAGGAAAGATCGTTGGCTTCCTGAAACTGCGTCGAAGCAGCGACGCTTTCGGGCCCCAGGATTGGAAGGAATAGGCAGGCAAATAGAAGGATCCGGAAACCGGCGCGCGAAGACACTTGCGCGCCAGTCCAATTGATGTTGTGCATTGTGCACCTCCTCAATCGAAGAACGCGCGCAAGCCTCCAGTTCAATTCAAAAACCGAAATTGTCTTTCAACATTTTCAGAAAAATGTCACGATGAGACGAAGGTCTCGCTTCCCCTGTTGAAATACTTGTTCACGATGAACATGGAAACGCCCGTCACCACGAGAAGTATCGTCGACATCGCGCTTGCTGTTCCAAAATAGCCATCGACAACCGAGAGGTAAATCTTGATCGGCATCGTCATTGTCTTGCCTACATAGAGCAGGATCGATGCGGACAGTTCGTTCATAGAAGTGACCCAACTCATTATGGCACCGGAAACTATACCGCTCTTCATCAAGGGAAGAGTGACCGTGCGGAAGGTTCTTCCTGGCGGCGAGCCCAGGTTTATGCCGGCTTCCTCCAGCGCAGGGTCGATCTGCTTCAGTATCGAAGCCGCCGATCTGACCGAGTAAGGCAGCCTTCGTATGAAGTACGCCATTATGATGATGGTTGCCGTGCCCGCGAGATAGATAGGCTTGCGGTTGAAGGCGACGATGAAACCGATCCCCAGGACGGTGCCAGGCACAATGTAGGGGATCATCAGCAGCTGGTCCAGCGCCTTTACGGCAAAATTCCGCTTTCTGGCGATGACGAAGCCGAGCAGCGTCCCGATGACAGCGATGAGTATCACGGCGATCAGCGAATAAATGAAGCTGTTGATCACGGTCTTGGGCACGTCGAAGAATATCTGTTTATAGCTATCAAGCCCGAATCCCTTGGTGAAGACAGGTCCATTCGTATTTCTGAACGAGTAGATCACGATCACGATGAGCGGCAGGGTGGAGAGGCCGACAATGAAATAGCAGAGGAAATGCGCAAGGAAGGACTTCCCCTTCGTCAACTTCTTCTGGATTGGCCTGTTGACCAGCATGCTCGCATATTTCCTGCGCGAAGAGACCCAGTTCTGCAATATGACGATGACCGAAGCACAGAGTATCATCACTATTGAGACGGTCGACGCCATGCCCGGGCTTTCAGCGATTTCGCTCGTATACAGGTTGTAAGCCAGAGTCGACAGGACCAGGTAGTTACCGCCAATGACCATCGGGGTGCCAAAATTGGAGAGCGACATCATGAACACGATAAGTGCGCCGCCGGCCAGAGAGGGCATCACGAGGGGCAGCGTCACCTTGAAGAAGGTTCCGAAGGAGCGGGACCCCAGGTTCTCGGAAGCCTCTTCGAGGGAGCGGTCGATGGTGTTGAGCGCGCCTGCAAGCATCAGCGAGATGAAGGGATAATACTGGAGCGAATCCGAAAGGATGATGCCGAAGGGGCCGTAAATTTCTGGCAACTTGATGCCGATCGAAGCGAAGAACAGCCGCAGGAAGCCCTGCTTCCCCAGCATAGTAATCCAGGAGTACGCCCCGATGAAAGTCGGCGAAAGCAAGGCCATGACCGAAAGCGTCGTCAGCAGCGTCGTCCCGTGGATTTTGTAACGGGAAGTAAAAAACGCCAGCGGTATGCCCAGTAACATCGAGAAGACCGTCGTGAGTACGGCGACAAACATGGAATGGCTGAAGGCGCGCAGGTAGTAAGGCCGCGAAAAGAATTCCTTCCAGTTTGAAAAAGAAAATTGTCCTGTTTCCTTGTCCATGAAGCTGAACTTGAACACGTCGAAAAGCGGATAAATCAGGAAGATGATGACAATGGCAAAGCCAAGGATGGTGACAAGGGTCCAGATATCCAACTTTTTCCTGCCAAGGCTCATTGCTTCCCTCCATACCCGAGCCTGACTCCAGTCTGTTTGTCAAAAAGAAGACAGGCATCATTGGGAACAAAGATATGGATGCTCGATCCAGTCAGTGGAATTTCATCTTCCTTGGGACAATGTCTGTCGAGGATGATTGAAGTACCCTGGATTCTGGCAGTGATACTGGCAGTAGACCCGAGGAACGACACCGAGTCGACGAGGCCTGAAAGCTGGTTTTCGTTTTCGCCCTTCTCCTGCCCTGCTTTGCGCTGCGACACTTCCTGGATATCTTCGGGACGGAATGCGAGGATAGCTTCGGATTTGCCTTCGGTCCCATGGGATGGAACTGTGAACGAAAGCTGACCGGCAACCGCCCTTCGAAGGCCCTTGCCCAGATTTTCCTTCAGCTCGATTTCCATCGTGTTGATCTTGCCGACTAAGGTCGCCACGAATAAGTTCACTGGATTCTTGTAGATTTCCCAGGGAGCTCCGACCTGCTGTATCCTGCCAAGATTGACGACAGCGATCCTGTCCGAAATGACAAGCGCTTCCTCCTGGTCATGCGTGACGTAGATTGCCGTGATACCCAGCTTCTTCTGCACGTCGCGGATTTCCTCGCGCATCTCGACCCTTAGCTTCGCATCGAGGTTGGAAAGTGGCTCATCGAAGAGCAGGACGCGCGGTTCTATCGCCATTGCACGAGCCAGGCCGACCCGCTGCTGCTGTCCCCCGGACAGCTTGTCGGGAGTGCGATCCTCATAGCCAGTCAGATGGACATTCTTCAGCGCAGCCTTTACCTTATCGTCGATCTCTTTTTTTGAGAACTTTCTCACCTTGAGTCCATAGGCTACATTCTCATAGACCGTCATGTGGGGAAAAACCGCATAGTTCTGGAAAACCATGCCCGTATTGCGTTTGTAGGCGGGAACATTGTTCACCAGCTCGTTGCCAAGATAGATGTCACCATGATCCTGCCGATAGAAGCCGGCGATAGTCCGCAGGAGGGTCGTCTTGCCGCAGCCCGAGGGGCCGAGCAAGGTAAAGAATTCCCCTTCCCTTATGTCGAGATTCACGTCGGACAAGGCTGCAAGATCGCCGAATTTTTTCTGCAGGCCGACAATTCTTATGGATGTCATCGAAAGCTCCCGAAAAGAAGAATCAAATCACATGCTGGTTTTGAAGTTGAATAATGACATAAAACAAAAAAACTTCCATTGCGGCGCGCACCGCAATGGAAGCAAAACTACCTTTTATTACAGACCAAGATCCATGGCGATATCGGTGAATTTCTTGATGAAGGCAGTCTTGTTCGCTGCTGCCCATCCGAAATCATAGGGAATCGTCTTGATGGTGGAAATGGCGGGAAGTCCTGCCGGATCCTTGCAGTCCGTGCGGACCGGTCGCCTTGCCATGGCATCGACCAAGTATTCCTGGACGGGCTTGGACAAGCACCAATCGATGAATTTCTTGCCATTTTCCGCATTGGGAGCACCCTTCAGAAGGGCGATGCCATCAGGAGCGGCAACAGTGCCGTCCTTGGGATATATGATCGCCACGGGACCGCCGCCAGACACATACCTGAAGGCATTGTCCTCCAGCGTGATGCCGACAGCCTGCTCGCCATCATTGACAAACTTGGGCACTGCACCGGAAGAAGAGGAAATGATCATGTTCTTCATGATACCTTTGTAGATTTCCCAGCCTTTGTCGCCGTAAATCGAAATGACGTTGGCGAGCTGCATGTAGGAAGAGCCCGACTTATCGGCCCTGGCTGAAGAAACCAGCTTCTTGAAGCGGGAATCGGTCAGATCAGTCCAGGAATGCGGATACTGCTCCGGCTTCAGCATTTTGGTGTTGACGATGAAGACGTTCATGATGCCGGTGTAGGGAAGCCAATTCGTGCCTACCTTGTAGACCGGATCAATCTTGTTCCAGTCCTTCGGGGTGTAGGCTGCCAGGATTTGGTTCTCGGCTTCGAGCTGCTCGCCGCCAATGCTCCAGATCACGTCCGCCTGGGGATTGCCGGCTTCGGCCTTCGCCCTCTTGATGACATCACCGGAGGCTAGTTTCACGTAATCGACCTTTATGCCGGTTTCCTTCTCGAACATTGGAACAAGCGCGTTGATGATGGATTCCTCATGCGCCGTATAGACAACGACCTTGCCAGGGGCTGCCCAGGCAGAAACCGCCACGACTGCGCACAGCAGCACTATCAGTGCTCGCTTCATAAAAACCTCCCGAATTGGGCGGATCGTTGGACCCGCGTTTTATTGATGTTGCACTATTATTGTAGCATAAAACCTCGATTTAGAGGCGAAATTTCTCAATTTTTATAGAATAGGCGGACAAGAAAGCGGACTGTGGCTGCCGAAAGGCCAGGAAAGATCGGCGCAATCCTTCCCCGGTCAGGCATTGGCAAAAACAGGCGCCTGTCGCGTGAAAGACGCCACGAAGTCGTTGGCCTGCTTTTCATAATATTTGTAGAGGGAATGAAATACGCCCATGTAATTCTTGTGCCAGGGTTTCCTCTTGCCGCAGAAATGCAGGATACAGGTATTGTGGAAGATGTAGTCCATGTCGATCCCGCCATTGCTGATCAGCTTGTTGTAGCGATAGAACCTGGTGTCTAAATTGAACTGAACCTCGTTCAGTTCCCGGATTGAGTCCGAATAGAGCGAATTAAGCACATCCTGGTCGGGCAGGACAAGTCTGTTTTTGTATCTTGCAATGAAGTCGAAAATCTTCCTTTCGTCCATTTCGCTACGCTGGCGGTCGACATTCATGAGAAGAACGCCCGAATTGTAGTATTCCTGCATATCATAGGCGTTCAGGCGAACCTTGTTGAATTCCTTGGAGAGCATCCGCCTGTGGTAACTGGCTGCGAAAAGGTAATCCGAAATATCGGTATCATAGAGTCTGTGCAGATTGTTGATGACGAGAATATCCGGGTCGAGATAGAGGATCTTGCCGACTTCCTTGGGCAAAAACTTGTAAGCCAGGAGACGATAGTACATTTCCCTGGAATAATGCATGACAACGGGGGCTTCTTTGAAACACTCATCGTCGACCGTGATGACATGGAGAATGTGCCCATGTTTCGTCACGAAATCGTTGATCTCGTCGATCTCCTGCTGTTTCAGGCTGGAATGCATGAGATAGATCGAAAACATTTCGCCTTGGCTGTTCATGAACATGGATTTGAGCATCACGAGCACAGGCCTGAGGTAGGCGGAATTTAGGGTCACCAGGATATTCATACAGCGGTAAAAATACCTATTTCAGGACATCTTCGACAATACCTGCAAGGCGATGAATTTGCATATCATAACAAAAAATGCCGAAGCACAGGCGTTGTGCGGCCGATCAGTATTCGGATACATCGTCAATGTATAAACAGTCCTCGGGTTCGAGGTGGGCATATTCCAGGAGCTTCAGCCATATGCGAGGATGGGGTTTCATCACGCCAACTTTATAGGAAAGAATATGTAGCTCGGGTATCGAGGCGAGGAGCTCATTGGAAAACAGTTCACGCGCATGCAGGAAAGAAGTATTTGAAAGGACGAAGGTCCTTGCGCCGAGATCCCGCGCCACGGAAAGGCCTCGCTCGCCGTCGGGATTAGGCTGGATTATCTGGCGGTAATCCTCCACGAACTGGTCGAAGCCGTAGTCCTCGTCCAGGTGCGCAGCTTCCCTGGCAAGGGCAAAGTATTTGCGCGAATCGAATTTGCCTGATTCGTAGTCGAGTTCGAGCTTCCCATCCCAGAGTGCTATCCTTATTGCCTCCGGAGACAAGGTCGAATGCAAGGTGGCTTTGCGCACGAACGAATCCCTGTCGATGGTGCAAAGCACATTGCCGTAATCGAATACTACCGCCTTATACATGCGTCCCCCTCCGTGATGCAGAAAGCTTCACTAGCCGCCTGAGCCGGAATCATTGTAGAATGAGACATGTCCGAAGAACAACCGAACAACCCGCTGCACGGCATCACGCTCGAGGCCATGCTGACGCGGCTTGTCGAATATTATGGATGGGAAGGCCTGGCCAGGAGAATCAAGATCAGGGCCTTCACCTTCGATCCAAGCATCAAATCGAGTTTGGTCTTCCTTCGCAGGACTCCCTGGGCTAGGGGAAAAGTCGAGCGGCTGTATCTTCGCACCAGATTCAAGGATCAGCCGCCGCAATTCAAAGATCGGCCTTCGCCTTGACGCGGAGCCGGCCATCCTTCGCAAACTGAAAATTAGGATTCAGGGCAAGCGCCTTGCCATACGCTTCATATGATTTCCGGTACTGACCCAGCATTTCCTTGACCCAGCCAAGCCGATACCACCAATAGTACATGCCCTTTTCGAGTGTGACCGCTGCGGAAAAAGCGATGTCTGCATGCTCGTACTGTTTGAGCCTGATGTGGCACTCGCCCATATAGTAATATGCGGAGGAAATGCGTTCGTCATCGGCAGGAGCCTGATCGATGTAACTGGCGAAAGCCTTCAGTGCTTCCTCGTTCTGATCGAGGAAATACAGCGATTCCCCCATCGTCTCCACGATGCGGTAATCCTTTATGGTCTGAAGAATCTTCTGGGCCTTGACCACCACTTCCTTGTGTCGGCCAAGCCGGAAAAGATTCCAGCACTGGAGACTTATGAGGTCAGCGTTCGAAGGGTTCAGAACCAAGAGCTTTTCAACCATCACGAGGGAGGAATTGTAGCTACGCTCGGCGTCGGTCTGGCGTCCGGCGCTCTCCAGGTTGCGCCCCTTCTGGTAAAGCTGCATCGCAGCCTGGTAGCTTGGGGTGGCCATGGACGAGGGCGAGACGGGCTTCTGGGCTGTCTGCGCAAATAGAGGCGCGCCGGACGCCAGACAGCAGACGGCCACCAGCACGGCGATGGCAGAGCCCGATATTCGCATCATCCCCGATATTCGCCTCATTATTGAAGAACCTCGTTAATGGCCGCCGCGGCGCGCCTCCCTTCGCCCATTGCCAGGATGACAGTAGCCGCTCCCAGCACGATATCACCGCCCGCATAAACTCTTTCGATGCTGGTCTTCTGTTTCTCGTCGACCAGGATATGGCCATGGACATCGACCTTCAGTTCGGGGGTCGTCTTCGAGATGAGTGGGTTGGACTCATTGCCCACAGCGACAACGATGGTATCAAAGGGGATGACTGTCTCGCTTCCGCGAATTGGCACCGGCTTGCGTCTTCCCGAAGCGTCGGGCTCCCCCAATTCATAGGACAG
>JAJFUL010000343.1 GCA_021372425.1 Spirochaetaceae bacterium | reverse complement strand
AAAAACGCGATTTACGGGAAATTCCGACGGAAAGAGGAAAGCCGATGGCCAGGGTGGCCAGAAGCACAATGAGGTGATCCGACCATGTCAGCAAAGGATCGGCAAAGTCGGCCTTAAGCGAATAGGCCAGTTCCTTGCCGTTCCGTGCATCGACATGCAGCCTGTTTTCGGAGCGAAGCGCGTCCAGAAGAGCCTGGCTGTCAATTTCGACAACGCCTCTCCAGTCCGGAAGCGGCTTGTTCCCATAATCATCCTTGATGGAAAACCTCATGAACAGCCTTTCCCCATCGCTTTCAATCAAGGGTTCACCCCCTGGAGGAGCTTTGTTCTCGAGCGACACCTCGAGGATGAAGGGGTACAGGAAGCTGATGTCCAGCAACTGTTCCCTTGCGGTGACGAGGTCGCCGGATGCCACGTTTTCCTGCAGAGAGGTCCATGAGAAGTAACCATCGTTGAAGGCCATCGAGTCTATCTTCAGGACTGTCGCAAAGGCAGATCCGGCAGCCTTGAATTGGGAATTGCGGTTGGAAACTTTAACGGCTATCGTGACTGCAAAGGAGATCACTGCGATCCCGACAAGTGCCACGATGATTTTGATGAGATCGCGACCGCTAATACGACTTTTCATTTCTTAAGTGTTGACTCCAACTTTTTGAATTTTATGCAACTGACTCATTCTGCAATTGCTATTCTTTCGTCCTGCTCTTGTAGTCCACAACCAGCGCCCTTGCGTCCTCCTCGAATTCATCCGGCACCATGATATTGACTCCCTTCACGTCGATGGAATAGAAAGGATTTACGTCAAGCATCGTATCCGATAGCATTTCTGAAGGTATGCCTGCGGATTGCAGCAGGCTTCGGACGACGATGGCATCTTCCTGGAATGCTGCAGTGAAAACTGTCTTCATTCGCCGCTCCTGCGCCTTTCGATGGCGCTCCTGGACTTGTCGAACTCAGGCCCCAACCTTCGGGCAGAATCCGCCGTAACGAGCCAATCTTCCTCTATGCGGATCCCACCGAGGTCCTTCCACTTCTCCAGTTCATTATAATCTATAAATTCTGAAAGGCAGCGCTCATTTTCCCATTTTTCAATCAGGGCAGGGATGAAGTAGATGCCAGGTTCAATCGAATGCACCATGCCTGGCTTCAGTTCCTTGGCAAGGCGCAAGGAGGCAAGCCCAAACCGGGGGCTTCGGGCCATGCCTGGGCCGTACCCTACCCGATCCTCGCCAAGCCCTTCCATGTCGTGTACATCCAGACCGATCATGTGGCCAAGTCCGTGCGGAAAGAAAAGCGCATGGGCGCCGGCTGCCACTGCCTCCCCAGGGTCTCCGCGCATGATGCCGATTTCTTTCAAGCCCTGGACAAGACTGCGGCAAGCCTGGAGATGAACATCGAGGAACTTCCTGCCGGGAGCCAGTGCCTTTGTTGCGTCAGAGAAAACTTTGGAGAGAATGTCATAGGCCTGTGCCTGGCGCTGAGTAAATCGGGCAGAAACAGGGAAGGTAGTCGTCAGATCGCCTGCATAGCCTGAAGCCGCTTCGGCGCCTGCGTCCAGAAGGAGCATGTCGCCTTCCCGGCACACATAATCATAGGAATGGTTGTGCAGCGTCTCTCCATGGATCGTCGCTATAGTGGCAAAGCTGAGCCTTAAGCCACTTTTTTCTGCCACGGATTGGACGAGAGCCTTGGCTTCATGCCCCGTCCAACCCGGCCTGAGCTGGTCCAGCAAGGCCTGGTGCATGGAGGCGGTCAAAGCTGTTGCTCTTTCCATCTCTGCAATTTCCCGCTCTTCCTTTATTTCCCGCATGCCGATGACAGCATCCACGAGAAGGGTCGAAACTGATTTTTCGAGTTGCCTTGCCGAAAGACCGGTATGTCGTGCCAGGCTTCCCTTGGTCTCAGCCCTGTAGAACGGAAGGCAAAACGTGGGTTCCTTTCGCCGGAGGGCCATCTCCACGCGGGCCTGCGCCCTCTCCAGCGGATTGAAGGAGCCGATTCCCGCCATGGAAGCCATTTCTCCCACTCCTGGACATGAGCCAGTCCATATCATGTCATCCATGGTTATGCCGTCGGCATAGAGGGTGGTGCTGCCGTCTCCAAGGTCGATAAACGCGAGCATTCCCGGGCTGTCCAGCCCCACGAAATAGAGCCAGTTCGAATCCTGTCTGAATGGATAGCAGTTGTCCGGATAATTGATTGGAGCTTCATCATTGGCTGGAAGCATTACAAGCCCGCTGGCCAATCCTTTTTCATGCAGAATCTCAACCAGACGCCTGCGCCTTGCCTCATATACTTCACTTTCAAACATATGCGCATAGTACGGCCTATTGACTTGATGGTCAACCTAATCGCCCGGCAGCGGCGCATGCAAGTGCCGGGTCAGTAATTTTTACCTAACACCTTCTATTGGAAGGTGAAATTCTTTGTATTAATAAATTGAAAATTCTGTCATGGTGACTATGGTTGTTCCAATGGATTATGTTCGGGCTTGTCTTTCTTCCAATCTCAAGATTCGTCGGGCGATGATGGGGATTTCCCAGGAAGATCTTGCCGAACTGGCCGGGATTTCGTCTGGCTATATCGCGAATATCGAGACGGGCCGCAGCTTTCCATCCACGAAAGTACTCCTCAAACTGAGCCAGGCCTTCAAAATTGAGCACTGGAAGCTTCTGGTTGATCCACAGAAGGACGAAATAGCCTATACAAAAGAAGAAATATCACAGATCTTCGATCAGGCCAAAAGTTACGTGCTGGGCGAGCTTCCCAACAGCTACCTTCCGCCCCGCAAGCTGCTCAATGACGAGGAGCGGACCAGGCAAGGTTGACAGCTCGTTCCCAAGATTTTAGTATACAGCGATGAATATTTATGCTGCAAATTCGCGCTTCACTATAGGCGCTTTCATAATCTTTCTAATGGCCGGTACCCTGCTTGCGCCTGTTTCGGTCCAAGGCCAGGCATCTCCATCGTCTTTTCCCTCAAGTGCTGCGATACAGAATTACCTCCTCCCCAATGGAATGGAAGTAGTGCTGGCACCGCAACAGGGTGCTCAGAAGGTCTTTGTCGGCATAGCTTTCAAGAGCGGTACCGATATCCAGACCAGCAAGACTGCCGGTCTGTTTGGCCTGCTCGAGCAGCTGACTTTTCGCGGCCGGGCCGATGCGCCTGGCGAACCAGAGCCTGCTGCAGCTCTCGAGGCGATAGGCGCAAGCGATGTTTCTGGCGGCATCTCCCGCGATGGTTTCAGTTTTTCCTACCTCGTAGAGCCTGACCAACTCAGGCAAGGACTGGACACGCTGGCCTATCTTTTCTCGGAACTGCGACTGGATACCGCTTTTTCCGATCCCTCCGCCCTTGCCGCGGCAAAGGAAGCCTGCACGCAGGCTGCAGCCCGGCAGGAAGATGATCCTGAAGCCGTCTATAACCATGCAGTCAACAAGAAGCTGTTCTCTTCCGGAGCTTGGCGGCTGGATGTCGAAGGGCCGGAATCCGTCCTGAACCAGGCCACCGAAGCTTCGCTAGAATCCCTCGCAGAACAATGGCTTGTTCCAAACAATGCAGCGCTGATCGTCTGCGGCGCCTTTGCGCCCGAAGACGCAAAGACCATGGTCGAGTCCTCTTTTTCTGACGGGGAGAAAGAGGCAGACCCATGGAAAAGCGCACCCAAGCCCTTTCCCAAGCCGGGAGTGGCAAGGCCGACTTTCATGGTCTACCCTGACCCTTCGGTCATTCCCGGTCAGGCGAAGATCGAAATGCGCTATAGAGGCCCTGATATATCTTCCGGCAAGGCAGCTACAGCCATCCTCTGGGCCGAAATGGCTTCCAGCGAGGATGGAAGGCTTGCGGCAGCAATCAAGAAAGGTATGCCAAAAGGTTCCTCACCATCAGAAATCGCCGTGCACTATGAAGCGAAACGCAATTCTTCCGTTTTTTCGATCTCCACGACAATTGCCATCGATGCAAAAGCCAACCCTGCCGACAGCGCCATGACTTTCAAAGAAATAGTCCGCGGATCGGAGGCCTACGCGCTGAAGACGAATGCAGCCTATTTTTCGGCGAAGGACTATGAAAAAGCAAAGGCAGCCCTGATGGACAGACGGGAGGCACAGCTTTCGGATCCCCAATCAGCCGGCACACTCATCGGCGAAGCATGGACAAGCGGTGGCTATGCCTGGTTCTCCCAATGGCCAGACAAGGTTGGAAAGCTGACAGCCAAGGACATGCAGGCCTTTGCCGATGAATATTTCATGAAAAACCTCGAGATAGTGGCAGTACGGCTCAATCCGGCGGAATACGAGAAGCGGAAGAAGACCTTCACGAGCTATGGTTTCGAGCTGATAAGTCCCGAAAAAGCGTTCTGGTGGCAGTGAGCGTTTTTGACAAGCGTGGAATCCGGCCAGCCACTGGCAAGAATCTATTCTTCCTCGATGCTGAGGATGCTGGGCAAGGCCTTGAGCGCTTTCAAAACCCGCTTCAGAGCATCCCGGCTGTCCGCCTCCATGGTGAAGAACCCTGACAGCGTCCCATCCCCGCGCTCTCCCAGTTTGCCTTCCCTGAGGCGCCCCGAGTACTTGCGCACAGCGGCTTCAATTTCGGCGAAAATCCCTGGTTCCATTTTCGTCGTCACCCTGAAACGGGCAACGCTCTGCAAGGATTCCTCCCATTCCACTTCGATCTTGCGTTCCTCGAAATCGGCGACGGCCGCTATGGATTTGCAATCAGCCCGATGGATGATGACGCCGCGGCCTCGCGAGATGTAGCCCACGATCGGGTCGCCCGTGACCGGTCGGCAGCAACCGGCAATTCGTATCATCATGTTGCGGGCCCCGTCGATGGACAAACCGGCTTTGTCACTCCGCAATTCCTGGCCCGTTCTGTAATTGCGATATTCTATCTTGGTACGGCCAGGTTCGCCGGCCATCGGCTCGGGGGCTTTTTCCGCATGGCCCCGCATCTCTTCCGATGCGGGCAATTCCTTTTCGGGCTTCTTGGATACGACGATGCTCTTGTCGATCGCCAAAACCTGACCGCTCTGCACGAGAAGGGAACGGATCTTCTGCCGCGCCTTCGACGTGTGTGCAAGCTTGAGCCAGTTGAGGTTTGGCTTGGCCAGCGGGGAGGTGATGATCTCGACAATCTGCGTATTCTTCAGCTCTGCGTCGAGCGGAATGATGGCGCCATCGGCCTTCGCGCCAAGGCAGTGAGCCCCGACATCCGAGTGGATCGCGAAGGCGAAGTCGATGGCAGTCGAACCTGCAGGCAACTCGATCACATCGCCCTGGGGCGTGAACACGAAAATGGAATCCTTGAGAAGCTCTTTCTTGATGTCATCAAGGTATTCCGCACCTTCCGAAAGGAACTCGTTCCATTGTTTGAGACGGTTGACGATGGGAAGCTCGTCGAGCTTCGGGGTCTCGGCGGTTGCACCTCTCTTGTAGAGCCAATGCGATGCGACGCCGAATTCGGCCACCGTATGCATGGCCGTGGTGCGAATCTGGACCTCGAGCAACTGCCCCTCATAGCACATGACGGTCGTGTGGAGGCTCCGGTACCCATTGGCCTTTGGCATGGCGATATAATCCTTGAAGCGTCCGTCTATCGGTTTCCAGAGTCTGTGGACGAGGCCGAGCAGCGCATAGCAGTCGTTCTCGGTATCGCAGATCAGGCGCAGACCGAGCAGGTCAAAAAGCTCTTCCGCCGATTTGCCCTTCTTCCGCATCTTCTGATAGATCGAGTAGAAGTGCTTGGCCCGGGCACTTATCTCGACATGGATGCCCTCTTTCGCGGCGGCTCTCCTGATGCTCTCGCTGACCTTGTCCAAATAGCGCTCGCGTGTCCCCTTTTTCACCGAGACGATTTCCTTGATCTGCTCGTAGGCCTCCCTGTTGAGGGCCTTGAGCGACAGATCTTCGAGTTCGTCCTTGAGCCAGGAAATACCGAGCCTGTCGGCGAGCGGCGCGTAGATGTCGAGGCATTCGCTGGCTATCGCTTTTTGTCTTTCCTCGGGAAGCCACTTGAGAGTCCGCATACTGTCCAGTTTGTCAGCCAGCTTGACGATGATGACGCGGATGTCGCCGGTCATGGCAAAAAGCATCTTGCGCATCGTCTCAGCGGCCTGGATGGTCTTGTTCTTGGCGCGAACCGATGAAAACCGCGAGACCCCTGCCACAAGCTGCGCCGTATCCATGCCGAAGCGCTCGGCTATCTCCGGATCGGGAGCGGCGGCCAACACTGTCTTTTTGTTTGCGTCCTTGCCACCTGCATCTTTATCGTGTTCCGTCGCATCATGGACCAGGCCGGCGAGGACCGAATCTTTGTCCATGCCCATGTCGAGCAGGGTCCCGGCTACCCGGAAGTCATGTTCCCATTCCGGTGTGCCCTCTGCCCGCACAGCCGAACCGTGCTTCTTCCTTGTCCAGTCCAGTGCCACGGCAATGAGATCACTCCCTTCATTCCCAAATGCCGAGCTGCATTTCTGCAGAAACAATGTCAATTGCTCATCCATAGGCTATTCCCTTTAGGGGTGACGACCTCCAGATACTCTCTCGTGGCCGGAAAGGTCCTGCCATACGCAGATATCTCCAAACCCAGCTCGCACAAGCATATCACAGACAGAGGGCACCTGGAACGGATCAGTTTCGACAAGGAAAAAACCGTCATCCGCAAGCAGCGGGAAAGCCTGGGTTATCAGGCGACCTACGAGTACGAGGCCGTCTGGTCCGCCATCCAGGGCCAGTCTTGGCTCTTTCCAGCCCTGTCCGACCAGCGCATCGACTTCGCTTGAGCTGACATAG
>JAJFUL010000337.1 GCA_021372425.1 Spirochaetaceae bacterium | reverse complement strand
CACCTGTCCTTGAAAGCGCTGAGTGGGCGATTAACTCAGAGGGAGAGTGCTACCTTCACACGGTAGAAGTCATTGGTTCAATCCCAATATCGCCCATCCAGCGTTTTCTTTTTACTGACTACTGATCCGGCAACTTAATAGTTGTGTTTTTCGTGAGAATAGCCCGCTATAGTGGGCTATTCTCGCGATATATGCGCGCTGTCTTGTTGCCGGGTCAGTAATCCCGCGGCGTCAGCCATACCTACTGTACCTACTATAACTCACTAGCGCCCAAATTTAAGCACCCTGTCCGGGAGTTTCGCCTGGTACAGGACTTGGGGCCAGCACCGCAGCCTTCTTCTTCCCGGCTGCACTGTCCTCGACCCTGCCCAGTATCCATATCAGCAGCGAAGCAATGGCAGCGATCGCTCCGATGAGCGGCCAAACGACCGCGAGAGAGTGGTCGTCGATCACTTTCCCCATGACGGCGGGGCTTATCGTACCGCCGATGCCGCCGATAAGGGGTAGAACGGCATGGAACCTTCCACGGTGCGATATCGGCGTATGGTTGGCGACATAGGCTCCGTCGTTGGTGGCGTTGATGATCTCGCCGAAGGTCCAGATGACCGTGGAAAGGTAAATCATCCAGACATTGTGCGCAAATCCGATCATACCGAATCCGACAGCGAAAAACAGGCCTGACAGGGCGACGGCATTGATTGGCTTCCACTTTTTCGTGAGGCTCATCACGGAAGTGGAGAATATGATGACCAACACGGCATTCAGCGTCATGAGGGAACCAAAGATTGCCGAGCCCGACGCGCCGAAAGTGGCCTTGGTCTGGAGTGGCAGGGCGAAACGGTGCTGCGTGTAAACAAAGCCGTAGCATGCCGTGAGAAGCGTATAGAGGATGAGGAAAGGCCTCGAACCGAGGGCCTGGAGAAGGTTGCCCTTGTGGGCCTCTTCTGTGGAGCCGCTTCCGATAGTGTCGTCGATCTGCTTCTGGGTCGGCTTTGTTTCCGGCACCTTGAGTCCGACGATGACAGTCGCTGCGAGCACGCCGGCGGCATTCCCCCAGAAAAGCCAGGATGCGGCGCTCTCGAAAAGAAAGCCGGCGATCAGCGACCCGACTGCGAAGCCGAGGTTGTGCCCGAGGTAGGTGAGAGAAAAGGCGGTACGGCGATTCTCGGGCGTCGTGAGGTCGGTCATCATGGCGGAGCGGGCGGGGTCGGTTATGCCATCGAAGAAGACGCTCACGAGGATGAGCCAGGGCACAAAACGCGAAAAGACCGTGAATCCGCAGGGTATGTAGAGTACCGCCGATACTACTTGGGCGATGATCATGACGCGCTTCCGGCCAAACCTGTCGGAAAGCTTGCCGCCAATGAAGTTGCCGGGAATATAAATGATCGACAGCAGCATCATGAATTTTCCCGTATCGCCCTGCGACATTCCGAGCTTGCCGGTAAGGTACAGGGTCATGAAGGGAAAGACGAAAGTGCCGATGGAATTGACGACGGAGGCCACGAAAAGCGTATAGAGCGGACGCGGAAGGCCACGGTAAACACCAAAGATGCCTACAATTTTTCTGGCAAGCGAAGGTTTTCCGCCTGGAATAGCACTGATTTTGTTGCGATTCTTTGATTTTGAAGTTTCTGTTTCCATAGTTTTGGCCAAGAAGCATCATGGTCGCAGAATATCATTGCAGAGTCAATAGAAGATGGCTCGGCTGCGCTGCATCGGTGCCTGCTTTACGCCCGGTTTACCTTGCCTTGCCTAAGGCCCATCCCAGGGGTTATGATTTGCCGCATGAAAGGGATAATCGTTGCCGCGGGTTACGGAACCAGGTTTCTTCCCATAACGAAGACCATCCCCAAGGAAATGCTTCCGGTTGGACTGAAGCCCAGCATTGCCTATATCGTCGATGAATTCATAGCTTCAGGGATTTCGGAGATCATCATCATCTCCTCCCGGAGAAAGAAGGCCCTGGAGGATTATTTCGACAGGGAAATCGAACTTGAGGAGCTTTTCCGGTGCGAGGGCAAGGTCCAGAAGCTGAAAGCCGTGGAGCCACCTGATGCGCATTTCGTATTCATACGTCAGGCCGAAATGAAGGGTACTGGCCATGCGTTGCTCCAGGCGAAAAGCCTGGTTGGCGACGAGCCCTGCATCGTGGCGTACCCTGATGACCTGCATTTCGGTGATATCCCCCTGGCCAGGCAGCTGACCGAAGTCTACGAAAAGACAGGCAAGTGCGTGCTGGCGACGATCCTCGATCCGGGCGATGTGTCGCGCTATGGCATAGTCGATCCCTGTCCCGATGGCCTCGGCGTGAAGGGCTTTGTGGAAAAACCGGCGAGGGGCAGCGAGCCGAGCCATGAAGTCTCAATAGGCCGCTATCTCTACACACCTGAGTTTTTTGAATGGCTCGAGGAAGGCTGGGAAAAGCATGCCGGCGGCGAATATTACCATACCTACGCGCTCGATCGGATGATTCAGCTTGGCAAGGTAGCTTACCACCGGGTGAAAGGGCGGCGTCTGGACACAGGCGAGCCGGGCGGCTATCTCGAAGCCATCCTGCACAATGCAGCAGGCGATCCGGAGTTGCGTCCGGTCCTCGAACGCTTCATTGCAGATTATTGCAAGGCTCTGTAAAGCGGGGAGAATATATGATTGTAGGAATTGACATAGGCGGAACGACGACGAAGATCGTCAGCACCGATGAAAAAGAAAAAATTACCTATACGATGGTGAAAGCCAATGATCCTGTCGCTTCGGCTGCCGGCGCCATTGGGAAATACCTTTCGGTGACAGGCAAGAAGATGGGCGACATAACCAGGCTTGCCGTCACCGGGGTCGGCTCGACCTTCATCAAGGACGAGGTGCTGGGCATCAAAGCGGAGCATGTCGAGGAATTCCAGGCAATCGGTCTTGGCGGCCTGTATCTTTCGGGAGCCAGGAGAGCGCTCGTGGTCTCGGTGGGAACAGGCACGGCCATCGTACACGCCGAAGGCCGGCAGGCCCGGCACTTAGGCGGTTCCGGCGTCGGAGGAGGCACGATTCTCGGCCTCGGCAAGGCCCTGGCGGGCATCACCGATTTCAACACGCTGGCGGAGGCGGCTTCGCGGGGCAATGTGGAGGCTGTCGATCTCACCGTCCAGGATATTTCATCGCGCGCCGTCGGAACGCTGCCGCAGAACGCCACGGCCTCGAATTTCGGCAAAATGAGCGACCGGCCTTCGGCGGAGGATTATGCTGCCGGCATCGTCAACATGGTATTCCAGACGGTAGGGATGCTGGCCATACTGGCCGCCCGCGCCGAAAACGATTCGACCATCGTGGTTATCGGCAATACCATGCAGATACCGATGGCCCACGATGTCCTCGACAAACTCTACCCGATTTACGGCGTGCGCTTCATCGTTCCGGAGCTCGCGCAATATGCCACGGCGCTCGGCGCCGCCCTCTTCCTGGAAAGCTGAAGGCCAGCGGAGATTTGCAGGCCGTGCGGCTTTCAATCCACCGTTATCGATTTCGAGACATTCTTCGGAACGTCAGGGTGCACTCCATGATCCAGGACGCCGAGTTCGTTGAGCCACTCCATTTTCCTCACTGACATGCGATAGGCGAGATACTGGAGCATGATTGTCGCGCCAAAAACGAAAATGTAGGGATCACCCGAGTGGGGTATTTCGACGTATTTAGACCAATAGTCATCATCGCCCATTGGCCGGCCTTCAACAGCGAGGGCGAGGTCCTGTCGGCGCTCTGCGATCAGGATGATGTCGGCTCCCCTGATCTTGTGCGTGTGGATCTGGCTGATCGTGATTCTTGTGTCGCGCTCGTCCGGCGGGCAGATAAAAATGAGCGGATAGCCCTGATAGAGGCTTTCGATCAGCTCGGGATTGTTCTTCAGGGTTTCTCTCGCGGAACTCTGGGCAAGATTTGCGGACTTGTTGGCGAGAGCCTTGTAGCCGTCCAGGAGCTTCTCCATGTCGGAAAGCGAGAAGACCGTATTTCGACCCAGGATGGTGTTCGGCCCATGCTTGAACTCGGCAGTGTCGTAGCCCTCGGTGTGGTTGAGGACGACTTCCCGGATCTTTAATGCGCCTTCCTTGGCTACACCGAGGAGGTCGGTGCCGAGGATATGGATCGATGGCCGCTGATAAAGCCGTGCGGCAACCGTCTCGATATTGCCGAGCGAGGTCTCCATCGTGTCCTGCATGAGTTTTTTCGCTTCACAGACTTTTTCCCGCACGTCTTTTTCCGGCATTACCAGTCCGGCCGCCACGAGATATAGGATTACCAGCTGGTTCATGAAAGATTTCGTTGCCGCCACCGCGATTTCCGGGCCGCAGAGGAGAGGCAGGTAGAAATCCGACAACTCCTGCGGGATCCGGGAGTTCTCATTGTTGACAAGACAGGCTCTGCGGATTCCAGGCATCTGCTCTTTCACGTCCTGGAAAATGTCCACCAGATCTTTCGTCTCGCCTGACTGCGTAATGCCGAGAATGAAATCATCGCTGCGCAGGCAGGAGATATACATCGAGCGGAAAATGCCCGGGTTACAAGGATAGATCGGGATATGGGCGATTCCGTTGAAGAAGTACGCGGCGGTGAGCGCTGCATGGTATGAAGTGCCCGCGGCGATGAAATAAATCCTGCCGCCGGAATTGTTCGTTTCCATGATGGTGGATTTCAGCTCGCTCACATAACGGAGCACGGCTCGGCGCTTGCGCCAGACGAACACCATATCCATGAGTTGAAGGTCCTGGCTCCAGGCTGGCGAAAGTTTTCCCAGTTCGGCGAGCAGCTCGGCCTCGTCCGAAACGTAGCTGTTGCTTGCCTTGGGCAGCTTGCCAGTGGCCGAAATGCGGCTGCGCACATCGGCCCAGGAAGGACTGGCAAACACCGCTTCCATATCGCTCCTGAGAAGCTCATCGCCGAATTTCTCCGAGAGATGAGCGAGGGCGTCCGCGCATTCCTTGCACTCATCCTTCCGTTCCTCGAAAATCGCTGTTGCCATTTCATCCTGAGGATCACGGAAATAATAGCGCAGTATCTGGTCCATGTTGGCGGGGCTGCTCAGTATTTCCTGTTCCATATAGAACTTGCAGTGAGGATCGAGCTGCGTGTCCTTGACTGATAGCTTCGAACGCTTGAGCCGCGGCCTGGAGAAGGCGGTAGGCCCATGGAGCGTGAACACGAGATAGGAGTCCTCGGTGAACCAGAGCCCTTCTCCTTCGGAGAGGGGAATGAGCGCCCTGGTCTTGGACAGGACCGAAGTCAGGTCCGAGGACACGACAATGAAATCGCCGTGCGAATCGGAACCGAGACCGGCATAGAGCGAGGAGCCCGACTTGATGGCGAAGACACCGGGAAGCTGCGGATGGGCAACGGCGGCGGCATAGGAACCTTCAGCAAGCGCATCGGCCTTGCGGATCGCATCGACCATGCGCAGGACGCCGTCAGGGACGCCCTCGTGAAAGCCCGATGCCGCGTAGGCCTGCCGCATGGAGGCCAGGTCCCCGCTCGAGATCTTCGCATTCTCGGCGTAATGCTCCTCGACCAGGTGGACGATGATCTCGCCATCATTGTCCGAGATGACGGCATGCCCCCGGGCGGTGAGCCAGGTTTTCAGGGAATCGGTGTTGGAGATGTTGCCATTGTGTGCGCCGACCATTTCCACTTTGCAATGGACATGGTGGGGCTGGCTGTTGATGTCCGTGACGGCGCCATAGGTTGCCCAGCGGACCTGGCCGATGAAACGCTGGCCCGCCTGGAGACCGATACCAAGGGCGGGGCAGACTTTGGAGGGAGCGCCTACTTTCTTGAAGAGCGATATATGCTTATTGTCGTCGATGAACGATGCGCCGGTCGAATCATAGCCCCGGTATTCGAGACGCTTCAGCAGCGCCTCGGCCTCTTTGCCCATGTCAGGATTTTCTTTCTTGTAGATCAAGGAAACAATGCCGCACATAGTCGCCCCCTCCCCGCAAGTATAGCATGACTTTCACTGCCTGTGAGAAGCTGATATAGTATCCGCCATGTCAGTAAAAGCGATGGAAGCCCGGTATCGTGTCCGGGGATATGATTGCGGCTATGGTGGGCCCTTTAAGCCATTTTCGCTCGCTAATTTCTTACAGGAAACAGCCGGAGACCACGCGGCAATGCTCGGAATAGGCATGGAAGACATGTTTGCCAATGGGCGCACATGGATGCTTTCCAGGATCGATATCAAAGTCGAGTCCCTGCCGCAGACCGGAGACGAAGTTGTCGTGAGGACCTGGCCGATGGGAACCGAAAGGATATTCGCCCTGCGATGTCTCGAGATGATGAACGCGCGCGGAGAGAGGCTGGTGGGGGCCCTCTATGAATACCTGATAGTGGATATGAAGACGCGGCATCCTCTGCGCCCTGAACGGATCCTCGACCCGGCAATGAAGGCGGACCTTCCCGCGCCTTATCCCGACCTAAAACCAGGGCTCCACGAGATTTCTGCTTTCGAAGAAAGCGGATTTGCAGATTCCTTCAAACTCATAGCGAGTCCAAGACATATCGACAACAACGGCCACGTCAACAATGCCTATACGATCGATTGGCTCTGCGACGCGGTCCCCTTGTCAGAAAGAGAAAATGGCGGAATCCGGAGGATAATGGTCGATTTCGTTTCTGAAATAAAACTGGGCGACCTGCTGCAGGTAAAATGGAAGAAGCGCACGGCGGCAGACCTCCGTTCCAAAGCGGAATATGTATCTTTATTGGAAAGAGATGGCCTGATTGTCGGGCGCGGTTTGACACAGTGGAGATGATTTTGATTTAATGCCAGGCATCAGTATCTTTACTCAGGATCGTAAACCCTCCGGGGAAAGAAGGATTTAAATGTCGGTGATTCGATTGAACAAGGTTCCGAGCGATATAGATATCGCACAGGCGGCGGATGTCCGCCCAATTTCCGAGATTGCCGCCCGCTATGGCATCGACGAAAGCTATCTCGAGCACTATGGCAAGGACAAAGCCAAGGTCAAGCTGGAATTCCTGAAGGAAGTGAAGGCGCCCGCCCGCCGCGCCAAGTACATTGACGTGACGGCAATCACCCCGACCCCCCTGGGAGAGGGGAAGACCACAACGACCGTCGGGCTGGCGGAAGGCTTCGGACGGATCGGCAAGATGGCGGTGGCGACGATCCGCCAGCCCTCCATGGGGCCGACCTTCGGGATAAAG
>JAJFUL010000324.1 GCA_021372425.1 Spirochaetaceae bacterium | reverse complement strand
GGGCGCGGACATCCAGCGCGTTTCAGAATAGCCTCTTTGGCTGGCAATGTTTCCTGCGGCAGATGGAGATATCTGATGAGGCGAACGAAGACCCGGCGTCGTGCGAAGCAGAATGTCCCGCATCGCATAAATTTGGGAAGGAAGATATTATTCGCATCTATTTCGGTTGTTATATTTTTCGGCGTTCTTGAACTAATTCTCTGGTTGACTGGGATACCGACGCTTCTTGATAGAAAGGATCCATTCCGCGGTTTCTCAGGAATGATTTCGGTGTTTACGCAAGAGGGCGATGTCTACCGCACGCGTCGCGCCAGCCTTGACACGTTCAATGATCAGAGCTTCCTGGCGGAGAAGCCGCCCCACGGCATACGGATATTCTGCTTAGGAGAATCCAGCTCGTATGGTTTTCCCTGGGGCGGAGAAGTGGCCTTTACGAGCATTTTGGGCGAGGCCCTGGCAGTCACTCATCCCCGGCTTCATATCGAGGCGATTAACGCCAGCGGTGTTTCTTACGCAATCTACCGGTTGAACATCGTCGCTGATGAATTGTTGCGATACAAACCCGACATCTTCATCATATACAGCGGAAATAACGAGTTTGTCGAATCAGGATTCTTTGATGATTTGAGACGCCAAAACGCTGTAACGACGCGCCTGGAGTACATCCTGGCCCAGTCGAGGACCTATTCCGGAATGCAATGGGTATGGGAGCGTTTGAATAAGGGCCCGGCCTCAACCGCCCGCGTTCCGATAGATGTCGTTCGGGATGGGTCTCGCATTTTCTCGCCGGCAGAGAAGAAACTCATCGTTGAGGAGTATCGCCGGCAGCTCGAGCGCCTTGTCAGCCGCGCACAAGATTCCGGGGTCAAAGTGATATTGTGCACTGTTCCCTGCAATTTGCGACAATGGCGCCCTGAGGCCTCGACACTGGGGAGTGCATTAAGCGCATCCGATACTAAAGAGTGGTCTTCGACACTGGCGACAGGCGCCCGCCAGCTGGACGCGAAGAATTTCAGAGCCGCCATCCTGAACCTCGATCAGGCGTCAAAACTTGCCTCAGCCCACGCGCAAACGCAATTCCTGCTAGCTCAAGCATACGAAGGCGAGGGGCGATGGAACGATGCGCAACGGGCCTACAGCCGGGCGTGTGACAATGACGCCGCGCCATGCCGCAGACTATCCGCCATCAATGAAGTGATCCGTGAACTGGCCGGAAGAAGGAATCTGATACTGCTGGATATTGATCGATTTTTTGTGGAACAAAGCGAACACGGGCTGCTGGGCTTTAATCTCATAGAAGACTATGTCCACCCGACGCGGAAGGGACATGAGTTGATAGCATGGCAACTGTGGGAGGCTATAGAACAAGCCGGGGCGATGGGCGAAAAGGTGACCCCCAGCAAGGCGGTCTTTGACGAAATCCTGGCAAAGCGGCGCCCTCTTCTTCAAACAACCAATAATGCAGTTTGGCTTTACAATCAGGGCGTGGTGCTCCAGAACCAAGGCAACGCGGCCGCTGCCATCGAGAAATATCGTGCCTCCTTGGCCATAGCGCCCAACTATGCCGGTGCACTGCTTAATCTCAGCAAGGCTCTTCTTGATACGGGACAGTACCACGAGGCAGCGAGCGCGGCCGAACGGTTAATCAAGATTGATCCACGCGATCCTATGGGGCATAACAATCTAGGGTTTGCTCTTGCGAAGACTGGACGCGCTGACGAGGCTATCGCGCATTGCCAAGAGGCCGTGCGATTGAATCCCACGATTGCCAAATGCCGCATCAACTTGGGTTTCAGTTTCATGTGCTCGGGCCAGTACAAAGAGGCCGTCCAGCCCTATTTGGAAGCCCTGAAAATGATTCCGGATGACCCTGACACACATAATGACCTGGGTTTCGCCCTGGAGAAAACAGGCCACATCGAGCAAGCCACGCTGCATTACCGGGAAGCTTTGCGGCTCAGGCCTGACCACCCGTTGGCGGGTGACAACCTCAAGAGAATACTGCAGAACCCCGTTCGCTAGCGATGTTGATTGTTGCCCCAGCCGCGTAGGGACCCTCTTCGGGGTGCCGGGGCTTCCCGGCCGGCGCCCAATATTGAAGCGACGGATCATCAACCTTTGTGCTCCTTGACTCATGACCACCGAGTTTCTTGCGCCTCGGCCGCGCTGGTGCTGGCGGGCCTGGTAGCCCGAGGCCGCACCGACATC
>JAJFUL010000321.1 GCA_021372425.1 Spirochaetaceae bacterium | reverse complement strand
ATCCAGGGGAAGAGGATTCCGCCAGAGAGCGAAATGGTCTGGTCCACGAAATACTCGTCGAGCGCAACGGCAGTCCTGTATTCGATTCCGTTCGCTTGGCAGCAGGTGGCAAGCGACGAGCTCAATCCGGAAAGCCGGTTTTCATCGAAAGCCAGGGGAGCATATTGCAGAGGAGTGAAAGGAAGCCGGACAAGGAAGCCGGCTGATACCAGCACTCTTGTGGATGCCATCGCGGCTTTCTTCTTTTCGCGTATCGCCTGCATGAGGGTGGAGAATTCATCGACATCGTCGCTGTCCTCGAAACCTGCAATAATGAAGAAGAGCTTCAATTCGCGCGCCCCGCTCCTGATCACTATGTCGAGGCAATTGCCAATCTGCTGCGCACTGATGCCCTTGTGGTAATAGGAACGCATCCTGGTGGATACTCCCTCGATCCCGAAGGTGAAGGACCTTTTTCCGGCCGAAACCTCGGCCTCGAAAAGGCCGCGGGTGTCCGAAAGGATGTCGAGGCGCTGGCTCATAAGCGAGACATGGGGAAAAATTCTGTTCAATTCGTAGATGAGTTCGAAAATCCGCGAATGGGTATTGAAATTGAAGCTGTAGAGCTCGAGCGTGTCGGCGCCGGTCCTGGCGCGCAACTCCCTCGCCTGCCGGAGCACTTCATCCACGTCTGCCTCGGCATAAGGCCTTCTGTCCCAGCCTTCCATGCAGAAACTGCAATAGCCGGGACAGCCAGAAGTAATGGCCAGCTTGGTCACCAGCGCATTTGGTCCATTCAGTACGAGGGTGTGCGAGACTGGTGAAGGTCGCTTCCCCGCAACGGCCTTTTCCGCTGCTTCACCCAAAAGGCAGGGCCAGAATCCCTTTATCCGAGCGGCTTCCTCAAGGCGCCGGCGCCTGGCTGCGGCGCTGTCGTGGGATCGCTGCCCTCTAGCGGCCGCTTCCTTCCTTCCGGTCAGAATCAGCGAAAGCTCGCCGATGGCGCCTTCGCCTTCGCCAAAGAAAATGCCATCGACAAGGGCATCAGAGGCAGGCCCCCGGGCCTGCGACATCTGTACAATGGAGCCCATCGCCGAGGCATTGGACCCGCCCATGATGATGACAGGCATCCCATCCATTCCGGCGCGTTGTACGGCCGAGCCCGGCAAGTTCGATGTCGAATAGAAATGCGACAGGTTGACCAGTTCCAGTCCGAAGGCATTGGATATCATGACAAGGTTGAATTCCGCCGGGGACTTTCTGGATTGCCTCCCGAAGAACCACGGATAACCAGCGCGGCTAAGTGCCTGCCGGTCGGGAGCGGAAGGGAGAAAAGCGAAATCGATATAGGCATCAGGCTGGGATTCCCGCGTTTCCGAGAAAAGGACAAGGTGCGATGTTGATATTTCGACATCCGCCCATGGTGAAAGACGGACAATCAGGATATGGCTTCCCGCTTCTTCCCAGTCGGGGTTTGCGATGTCCCTCGCAACTCCCGGAATGACGATTTGCCCCTCGGAGAGCGAATCAGGAATGCAAATGCTTTTTCTGGCGATAAGCCTGCTTCTCCTTTTCACCGCGCTCCACTTCGGCAAAGAATTCCCCGACCGGCGGCTCAAGAACCTGTCCGGAAGCCAGCATTTTGGTCCTGAAGACGAAATGCCGTTCTACGGCCAATTTCGAAATTCTCTTCAATTCCCAGGCATCGGCCAGCACGACACTTGTGCCCTTGTTGCCAGCCCTTGCAGTCCTTCCGGCACGGTGGATGTAGCCGGTTCCTTCCTCGGGAAAATCGAGGCTGAGCACGTGGCTGATATCAGGGATATCCAGGCCGCGGGCTCCAAGATCCGTCGTCACCAGGTAACGCAGCTCACCCCCGGCAAATCGCTCGAGCGCGACTCTCCTGTGTTCCTTTTCCTGTCTCGAAACGATGGAGTCGGCGGGAAGCCCATATTCGCGAAGCCTTTCGGCCGTCCGCGAGACCCGGTCCACCGATGAAGCGAAGACAAGGCATTTTGACGGATGGACCGCAGCTTCGAACTTCCGGATAAAATCGATCCGCTTGCGGTATTCGACATAAAATACCCAATGCTCGATATTGCCTGAAAGGACTTCGTCCGAAGCAAGATCAATGGATTCGGGATCTCGAAGGAAATCGGCGGCAAGCTTGCGTATCTTGTCGGGAATTGTCGCCGAGACAAGGACTCGGGTGGCTTTGCCGGGGGCGGCCTCCAGCAGTGTTTCGGTAGGCTCTTCATATTCGCGGGAAAAAAGGCGGTCCGCTTCATCGAGCACCAGAAATTCCAGGTTGCCTGGCCTGAGTATCCTGAGACGGAGCAGGTCGGCTGAGCGCCCCGGAGTTCCGATGACGATCTGCGGCTTGTGCTTCAATGCGGATTCCTGGCGCGAAATGGGACTTCCTCCGAGAAGGGTATACACGATTGTATTCATGTTGGCCGCAGCGATCAGCTGCCTCGCATGTTTTTCCAGCTGGACAGCGAGTTCCTGTGTAGGGCAGAGGACTAGCGCCAAAGGGCCTGCAGCTGGGTTCCCGTTCCTGATGGTTTCGAGAATAGGGGCAAGATAGGCATAGGTCTTGCCGGTGCCTGTTTCCGACTGCATAAAGCAGTCCTTCCTGAACAACAGCCTTGGAATTGCGAGGGTCTGTACCTGGGTTGGCTGCGAAAAGCCAAGCGAATGGAAAGCCTGGTCAAGGTCGCTGCCCAGCCCAAGCGCGGTGAACTCATTCATGATCCTATACTTGCACATGAAAGCGCTGTTGCTCAAGGTCTCGCTCTGCAAAGACGCAGCGTCACAGGATAACAGCGCTCTTGAGAAACGGCGTTTTTGGGCGAAGCCCACTCTGGTGATTGCAGCAGGGCGGTGTTTTCAGCTATAGTCATGGGCACATGAATCTGGAAGCATTTATTTTGGGCTGCGGCGGCATGATGCCGCTGCCCTATCGACATTTGACAAGCGTACTTGTCCGCAGGGAAGGCGAACTTTTCCTCTTTGACGCAGGAGAAGCCACCCAGATATCGATCCGGAGGCTGAATCTCCGCTGGAAGAAGATCACAGCCATTTTTATATCGCACATGCATGCAGACCATGTCACTGGCCTTCCTGGCATTCTCATGCTGAACAGCCAAGTGGACAGGGAGGAGCCGCTCTATATTTTCGGTCCGCCCAAGATCGCGGATTATATCGAACAGAGCAGGCGCTCGCTCGATATGTACATAAACTACGAAATTATCGTGAAAGAAATAACCGAGCCTGGCGTACTCTGGCAGCAGGAAGATTTCTCGATCCGTTCCTTCCCGTTAAGGCATACCAAGACTTGCTATGGCTATACGCTGGAGGAGAACATGCGGCCCGGGGCATTCCATCCCGAAAAAGCCCTGGAGTGCGGAGTTCCCCGTGGTCCATTGTGGTCAGTGCTGCAGGGCGGCCAGCCTGTTGCGCTGGAAAACGGCAGGCAGATCCAGCCTTCGGATGTAATGGGTGCGCCCCGTTCGGGCAGGAAGTTCAGCTATGTGACCGATACCCTCTACATGCCGGAAATTTCCGAGCAGGTAAAGGGATCGGATCTTCTTGTCTGCGAGGGGATGTTCGAGGAGGCGCTTCTGGAGTCCGCGGTGGAAAAGCGCCACATGACGGCCAGACAGGCTGCGACGATCGCCCGGGATGCCGGGGATGTGAAGCGTCTCGGTCTCATACACTACAGCCCGCGCTATTCGGATGGCGAGCTGAAGATACTGTTGAGGGAGGCACAGGCCGTCTTCCCTGACAGCTTCCTCACGCGCGACAGAATGAATCTTCCCATCGAATATCTAGATTGACAAGGCTGCAGCCAGTGCAAACCATGATCAGGCTGTCTTCGGTCTGAAGGCGAGAATCCTGGAGTTTCCATCGGCAAAGGCCTTGTGTATCGCCGTCGAAGCTTCTCGATACAGCTTGAAGGAATCGATCGCTCTTCCCGATCGCGACGAAATCCCGATGAAGACCGGCGCTTCGCCCTCCAGGTCCTTGTAAAGACTCATCGTGGTCGAAAGGACATCGGCAAGGTCCTCGGACATCTTCAGGGAAGCTCCGAGGTCGACGCCGGGCAGTATAACGGCAAACGCCCCCCTGTAAAGTTCGAACAGCAATTCCTTTGTGCCGAAATAATCCCTGGTGGTGGCCGCGAGCGCGGTCGAAAGTGGGTCGGAAGGTCCGTTCACTTCGCAGTGCACGAGGAGGAGCGTCGTCTCATTCCTGTCGTTCCGCGCCAATTCCTCGGTCAGCTTGTGCTCCAGGAGCGAATCGGAGAGCGAAAGCGGCATTGGCAGGGTCCTGACGTCATACTTTTCCATGCGAGGAGGGGGCAGGATTTCGGGACTGATGGCACTGACGGGCACCTTCTCTTCCCCAGCCTTTGTCTTGTCTGCTTCGGCAG
>JAJFUL010000319.1 GCA_021372425.1 Spirochaetaceae bacterium | reverse complement strand
GCCACGCGGTCGTTGCTGGCGCCCCAGTCGGTCACGACGATGCCATCGTAGCCCCACTCATCCCTGAGAACCTGCGAAAGAAGCCATGAATTCTCGGAACAATAGGTCCCGTTGATGCGGTTGTAGGCGCACATGACCGGCCATGGCTTCGCGCCCCTGATCGCGGTCTCAAAGGCCGGCAAGTAGATTTCCCGCAGGGTTCGCTCGTCGGCGACGGCATCGATGAACATCCGGGACTTTTCCTGGTTGTTCACCGCAAAATGTTTGACCGACGCGCCGACTCCCATCGACTGCAAACCCCTTATGTGATGTTTCGCGAGTTCGCCCGCAAGAAAGGGGTCCTCGGAGAAGTACTCGAAATTGCGGCCGCAAAGCGGGCTGCGCTTTATGTTGATGGCGGGCCCCAGAACCACGCCGACCCCCTCGGCCCTGGCCTCTGCCCCGATAGCCTTTCCTACCTCCTCGACAAGGTCCACATTCCAAGTGGAGGCGAGCCCCGCACCCGAAGGAAAGCAGGTTGCAGGAACGCTGTCATGGAGGCCCACTCGTGCGTTGTCCGTACTCTGCTTGCGCAGGCCATGCGGCCCATCGGTCATCGTCCACGAAGGTATGCCCAGGCGTTCCACGGCCTTCGTATTCCAGAAGTCCGCGCCGGAGCACAGGGAAGCCTTTTCCTCCAAAGTCAGCGAAGTCACTATCGCGTCCAGATCCCTTTTCATACACAAACTCCAAGGTGTCGCTATTGAGCCCCTATTGGCGAGGCCGAATCACCTCTGCCACTGTTTCGAGAAGCCGCGTCCTGACGGCCCGGCCATCGAGGCTGGCTTCTTCGGCGCCAAGCACCACCGCCCCGATTACCGGTGGCGCATCGAAGTGTACAAGGCGGGCGCCGGGCGCCGCCTCCGCAAGGACAGCGGCCACGCCGGCTTCAAGTTTGGGCTCATAGGCAAAAAGGCTGCCAGAAAGGACAACCTCGAACGATTCCTGCTCCAGGCCGAGCTGACGGGCCACGGCTACCGCCGATTCCCCAAGCTCTCTTCCTGCCCAAGTAATGACGCCCCGCGCCACAGCGTCTCCTGCGCGGGCAGTCGCGAATACATCCTGCGCCCAGTCGGCGGATGGAGCGACGCGTCCGCAGACCAGCCCTTCCACGAGGGCGTTGGCGTCGCTCGCACCCGTGCGGGAGCAAAATGCCCCGGTAAGTGCCGTCGGAGGACCCCTCATGATGCGCGCATGGTTGATGCAGACCAGTGCGGCCTTCACTATCTCCGCCGCGCCGCCGTTTTCGCCGAATGCGGCACCAGCTCCGGCGATGCGCCCTTCACGGACGACGCTGCCATCCCCGCCATGGCCGCTCCGCGTTCGGCCATAGCAGTTGTTGCTCGTTCCCGCCGAAATATTGATGCCCCAGCCCTCAGAAGATCCTGCGGCGAGGCCGAGCGCTGCGTCGTTTCTTAGCGCCACGGGACAGGAAAGCTCCAGTCGCGCTATTGCCGACATGGTCTGGGCCCGCTCGGACTCCCAGTCGAACCCGGCTATGCCAAAACCCGCGCCGACAAAGCGCATGCTTTCCCCCACATTCGTGTCCGCAAGCGCCTGGCAGAGAGCCTCCCGCATTGCACCGAAAAGCCCATCGTAACCTACAATTTCATGATTCCCCGCGCCCGCCTCGCCGAAACCAAGGGCACGTCCTTCGTTGTCCGCTACAAGGGCGCGGGTTCTCGAGCCCCCTACATCGATTCCTAGAAGATACCCCTGCGTCACGCCTCACCCCCAGCCACTGCTTCTGTTTTTTTTGCTTCCTTCGCTGCCTGTTTCTGTGCAAGGGCCGTCTTGACGGCCTCAAGGCGCTCTCCGTGAAGCGGATAGAAGATGAGGGCGACCACCGCCAAGACAGAACCTATGGCTGTGGGAATTGTCATGAAGATGCGGAAACCCGTGCCTACCGATGCGCTCTGGACGTCCAGCGCCGTGTTGTAGCCGTAGGCCGGGAGAAGCAAGCCGAACACCACGGAGACAAGGGCCGAGGACAGCGTCGTGATGAGGCTGTTCATTCCGAAATACATTCCCGCGCGCCGCTTTCCTGTCTTCACTTCGTCCTCGTCGATAACTTCGGCGAGGATGACGTCACCCATGAGGATGAGCCCCGCAAGAGCTACGCCGACGAGCGCCGAGGCCAGGACGAGCCCGACAAAGTCCTTCACGAAGGCGAGCGGAATGACTGCGACGGCCATGAGGGAATAGGCGATGAGAAGGTTGGTCCTGGCGCAGTAACGTCGGCCCAGGATCATCCGCCACGGCCACATAGCGAGCCCTGCGGCGACGAAGGCCGCTGCAAGGGCTATGCTGGTATAGTTAGTGTCCAGGCCCACAGCGTATTTCACGAAGAAAATCATACCGGAGGTGAGCGTTCCCGTGGCAAAGAAGCGCATCGTCTGGGCTACCGTCACGGTCAAGAAACTCCGGTTGACAAGGGTAGCCTTAAGCGCAGGGAAGAATGGCAGGCTTTCTTCCTCATCGCTTTCATCCTTCTTCATGCTCGCCATGGCAGGAAGCCCTGCATACATCGCCACAGCCGATACGACGGCGAGGCAGACACCCATCATGGGCCAGCCGATCCAGCCGGCCAGGGCTGCGGGCAGGGCCGTCGCCAGGAGAAGCCCGACGGTCTGGACGATGTTCATGCGGGCGGCGACATCGGTCCGTTCGTCATAGCTTCTGAACATCTCGGGTAAGAGCGAGTAGTAACCAGTCGAAACAGCGGTGGCGAGGCCTTCCCAAAAAAAGAGTCCCACGGCGAACCAGGCTACAAGCGCGCCGGGATTCTGCCTCCCGTCGAAGGGAGCAAAAAAGAGAAAGGCGAAGAAAATGGCCTCGGGGAGCATGCCGAACATCATGTAGGGCACCCTCCGGCCCCAACGCGACTTCGTCCTGTCAGAGAAATACCCAATGACAGGATTGTTGAAGGCATTATAGAAGGCGTAAATCGTCATCACGACGGAGGCCCACGTGGCCGGAAGATGCTTTACATCCGTATAGTAGAAAAGGACAACGGCGCCGACCGCCTGATAGGGAATGACATTGCCAAGGTTGGCGATGGAATACAGCCAGCGCTGCCTGTTGGTGGTAGCCATATTCAGCTCCTCATCGCGTCCCGGAGGGCGCGGTAGCCAATAAGGATGACTCCTTCGCTTTCGATAAATTTCTTTATCCCATCGCTGCGCATGGTCCGGTAGTTCCACACCCTGCTTTCCCAATCGGGCGTGATGGCCCGGAGTTCGGGGGTGTCGGTCGAAGCGTGGAGTATGAAATGGGTTATGCCTTCGGGAAGGGAACCGAAAAGACGCTTCACCGTTTCAGTTTGGTCGCGAGGTTCGTCGAGCGGCATCGCTACGAACCCGTCGAGAAGGGGCAAGCCTTTCTCTTCGAGCGCGGACAGGTATGCTGCAAACCGGTCGCGGAGCCTGGGATCCGGCACAATAGCCTCGAACCCGGCGATGTCAGGGCGCGGAAGCATGGCGGGGATCCTGTGGGCGACTGCCTGGGCAATATACGCTTCCATGAATTTTTCGTGTGCCACCGAGCCCATGTGTGTATCGATGTGTGTCGGATCGACACCGGCGGCATAGACCATCGCCGTCTGGGCGGCAAGTTCGCGCATCGCGGCGTCAGGCTTCCCCTTGGCCTGGACTTCTTCGCAGCCCCGGGGAAAATATCCCTCCGCATCGAGAAGCCCCGAATCCGGGTCCCGGGTGGAAACGGGCCCCCAACGGTATCCTTTCCATTCGCTTGTCAGCGTCGCGTGGATACCGACCTCCACGTCGGGACGCGCGGCGCAGCGGGCCGCCGCCGCCGGGAACCAGGGGCAGGGCGCCATGAGGGCGCCCGACGACACGGTACCAAAATCATACAGCTCAAAAAAGGCATCGATCGAAGAAAGGCACATAC
>JAJFUL010000346.1 GCA_021372425.1 Spirochaetaceae bacterium | reverse complement strand
TTGTTTCCGCTGTAGAAGGCGTCATGCCGCAGACAAAGGAAGCCATTGACCACGCGCGGGCGGCTAAGGTTCCGATCATCGTCGCCGTGAACAAGATCGATCTTCCGGAAGCGAATATCGACAGGGTAAAGACACAGCTGTCCGAATTGGGCCTGATGCCCGAGGAATGGGGCGGCACTACCCAGTTCTGCGAAGTCTCGGCCCTGCAGAAAAAAGGCATAAACGAGCTTTTGGATGCAATACTGCTCCAGGCTGAGGTACTTGAACTCAAGGCGAGTTATGATCGGCGGGCTGAGGGCAAGATTATTGAATCAAAGATCGACCAGGGGCGCGGCATAGTAGCCACGATTATGGTCGAAAAAGGAACCCTCCGCATCGGTGACCCCTTTGTGGCCGGCATTTTCCCTGGAAAAGTCAGGGCAATGTTCAACGACAAAGGCGGACGGGTCGAAGAAGCGACGCCGTCCACTCCGATCGAAGTTCTTGGTTTCGAGGGAATCCCCAATGCAGGCGATCCATTCGAGGTCGTCGAAGACGAGAAGTACGCCAGGGAAATTTCGGCAAAGCGCCAGGAGCTTAAGAAATACGAGGAAGGCAAGAACGTCAAGAAAGTGACACTCGACAACCTCTACGAGACAATCTCAGCAGGCGAAGTGCAGGAGCTCAAGGTCGTCATCAAGGGTGATGTTCAGGGTTCCGTCGAAGCGCTCAAGGGCATGCTGGAAAAGCTTTCAACGCCAGAAATTCGGCTAAACGTGATCAGGGCCGCAGCAGGCGCCATATCCGAAGACGATGTCATGATGGCATCGGCGTCTGACGCCATAATCATCGGCTTTAATGTCAGGCCGACGCCATCGGCGAAAACTTTGGCGGACCGGGAGAAAGTCGATATCAGGAAATACAACATCATTTACCGTGCACAAGAAGACATTCAGAAGGCAATGGAAGGGATGCTTTCGCCCGAGCACAAGGAACAGGATATCGGCAAGGCCGAGGTGCGCGAGACATTCAAGGTCCCGAAGGTGGGGATTGTTGCGGGATGCTATATGCTGGAAGGCGTCGTGCACCGCAATAGTCAGGTCAGGATCATCAGGGATGCCATCGAAATATTCCAGGGCAAGATCAACTCGCTCAAGCGATTCAAGGACGATGCGAAGGAAGTCACTGCAGGCTTCGAATGCGGAATCGGCATAGAGAACTGCAACGACCTCAAGGAAGGCGACATCCTGGAGATTTACGAGACAGTGGAAGTGGCCAGAACCCTTGGCCAGGCCAGCAGCGAAAAGCCGGCCAGCGAAAGACAGGCGGACAGCAATGGAGCAGAAAAGACTTAAGCGGCTCGAGGAAGTGCTGCGCCAGGAAATTGCAGCACTGATCAGTCGGGGAGAGATAAAGGATCCGCGCGTCACTCCGTTTGTCTCCGTTACCCGAGTAGAGGCGTCGCGGGATGGTTCGCATGCGAAGGTATGGGTGAGCAGCCTGCCCGGCCAGGAGGTCAGTCTCGAGCAATCTGCCGAAGGCCTCAACCATGCCGCTGGATTCATCCAGTCGCAAATAGCGAAAAATCTCCACATAAGGTTGACACCAGTGCTGCATTTCATCGCCGACAAGGGTATCGAGGAAGGATTCGACATGACCGAGAAACTCAAGGATCTGGAAAGGGAATGAGCGGATCCGGTTTCCTTCTTTATGACAAGCCTGCCGGAATCACTTCATTCTCTTCGCTTGCGGGCTTTAAGAAGCTGAAGCCCGCGATGAAATTCGGGCATGCAGGCACACTTGACCGATTCGCAACAGGACTCCTCATAGTTATGGCAGGAAATTACTCCCATCTTGCGCCATGGTTTCTTGGCCTGGATAAGGCTTATAAAGCGGAAATCTGTTTTGGCACAGAAACGGACACCCTTGATCCGGAAGGAAGCATAATCCGCTCCGGAATTATTCCATCGAAAGATGAACTGGAGAATTGTCTGCCCGGATTCATAGGCGAGCAATACCAGGTCCCCCCCGACTACTCCGCGCTCCATGTCAAAGGAACCAGGGCATCCGATCTGGCAAGGAAGGGCTGCCATCCGGACCTTGCCGCCAGGAAAATTTCGATCTTCAGACTGGAAATGCTCTCATGCCAGAGTCCCTGTGCCATTCTCAATATCGAATGCTCTTCAGGAACCTATATCAGGGCGCTGGCCAGGGATATTGCCGCAACCTGTGGCACCTGCGCCCATGTCAGAAACCTGAGACGCACAAGGGTAGGGCCTTTCTCTGTGGAAGACGCGCTTACACATTCATTGCCGACAGCAGAAACCGGCTCCCTGCCTCCCCTCAA
>JAJFUL010000301.1 GCA_021372425.1 Spirochaetaceae bacterium | reverse complement strand
GGGCTGAGAGGATTTGAACCTCCGACATCTTGGTCCCGAACCAAGCGCGCTAGCCCCTGCGCTACAGCCCGTTTATAAAAAAACCCGCCATAAAGTGACGGGCTTTGTCGCCCAATGGGCGGATCGGGAGCGGCGGGGCTCGAACCCGTGATCTCCGGCTTGACAGGCCAGCGCGATAAACCAGCTTCGCTACGCCCCCATGTCATTGCTGACGACAAGGGAATATATAAGGAAATCAGGGCTCTGTCAATAGGATTGGGCAAGATGAGAATTGAATGCTACAAGGATACGATGATGGCACCGGATTTTTCATCGCGCGGTCGCGCCCCGGCTGTGGATTGCTGCACTGTCAGCAAATCGCCGGGTTCCGGCGCTTCATGCTGGTTTGTGGGGGTCTGGGGCCGAGGCCTTCTCAAAAGCGTGAACCCTTCCCTGGAACAGGCATAGCAGCCGAGCATGTTCCCGGGAAGCGAAAAGCTTTCCGAAATCACGCGGACTTTCATCGCCTCATCACTGGCCGAATCCGGGGTCTTTCCCTCCGATACCTGTCTGTGGGCAACCAGATACGAAAACACCATCTTCTCCTTGGGAAGGCCTGCCGCCCGCGATAGGTCCTGTAACCAGGAAGGGGCTATGGCCGCATCGAGCGTGAAATGGCACCAGGGGTATTTTGTCCTCCATTTGGGCATGACAACGCTCTCCATGCAGGATTTGCCTTGACCGGCATTGCGGATTCGCCCTTCGTCGCGAAGGCCCTGCTCGTCATTGAGGGATGTCGGCAGCGAGCGGAATATGCCGGGCATGGGGCAGGAATGCCGATGCGGGCAAGGCGCAACCGGCGCGGCTCCCTGAATCGCCAGTGCTGCCCTTGTTGCACTGATGAAGGCGCCGGAACGCGGGTCGCCTGGCTCCATCAGGAAAATAGATCCTGAATTCTTGATGTACCCAAGAAGTTGCCCAGCTGTCTGTAATGCCCTTTCGCCAAGCGAAGCCTTGCCTTTCCAGAAGAATTCATTGAACATGTTGGCTTCGGTGAGAAGGTCTGCTTTTTCCGTCAAGGGTTTCCCGAAAGGAAGCTGACTCAGGATGATCTCCCAGGGCGGGAGTCTGCCTTCGGTTTTTGCGCATATGCTTTCGAAAATGGCCTTGCCGACTGCCAGAATGCGGGGAGTCCGATCCACGCAATATATCCTGAGCGGGATTTCGCGAAGCTCGGGCCTTGCGGCATAGAGGGCGATGGGCAGGGTCAATGGTCCTGAGCCGAGGTCCATAATGACGGCGCCCGGCCCCAACCCCAGCGGCGCATTGCCCAGGGTGGAGGCCAGCCGCAGGATGTTCCACGGAAGGAAGTATCGGCAATAGGCCGAAGTGTATGCAGGAGAACCAAGGTATTCGGCAGACCTGTGCTCCTTTTCCGAGGTCAGATCCTCCCAGAGCCTGCGAATATCGTGAGGTAGCTGTTGTCTGTGCCGCTGGTTGAGCGGAATGATCTCATCGAGAACAGAAGGAAGGATTTTAAGCAGGTCGAGGCAAGCGGCAGAGGGGCCGAGCGTTTCGAGCCGTTTTGGGGCCTGCCTCGATTGCTCAGCATGGATGATCCGGCCCTCATGGACCAGTCTGGGGCTTTCGCGTCCATGCATTGCGCGCTTTGCCTGCAATCTGCCTTGAGCTGGCCGGCTTCCCTGCCTCTGTTCTTTCATGATCGCCAAGCATAGCACGGCGCACCGGGGCTTTGCCATAGACCTGCCGCCAGCCGCCTTGAGCCGGCACTCTCACTCGAAGCTTAAGACGACCTTGCCTGACTGGCCGGACAACATCGCTGCAAAGCCCTTCTCGTAATCGTCGAATGAGAACCGGTGCGTGATGACAGGGCTGATGTCCAAGCCTGACAGCAACATGGCCTGCATCTTGTACCAGGTCTCGAAAATCTCACGGCCGTAGACACCCTTCATGAAGAGCCCCTTGAAGATGACCCTGCTCCAGTCGATGCCCGCCCCATCGGGCAGAAGCCCGAGAAGCGCCATCCGGCCTCCGTTGTACATGTTTTCTATCATCTGCTCGAGCGCCTTCGGGTTGCCCGACATCTCCATGCCGATATCGAAGCCGCCGACCATGCCGAGCTCATCCTGTACATCCTTGAGCGATTCCATGCTGACGTTGACCGTTCGCGTCGCCCCGAGCGTCTTGGCCAGGTTGAGGCGGTAGGGGTTCACATCGGTGATGACAACGTTGCGGGCGCCGACATGCTTGGAGATGGCCGCTGCCATGCAGCCGATCGGGCCCGCCCCCGTGATGAGTACATCCTCGCCCACCATGTCGAAGGAAAGCGCCACGTGTGTCGCGTTGCCGTACGGATCGAAAATGGCAGCGATGTCATCGGGGATCGAATCTTCGACGTGCCATGCATTGCTTGAAGGTACAGAGACATATTCTGCGAAGCAGCCGTTCCTGTTGACGCCGATCCCAATCGTATTGGGGCAGAGGTGGCGCTTGCCGGCCCTGCATGCCCTGCAGGTTCCACAGACGATATGCCCCTCGGCCGAGACGCGTTCGCCAATCGTGTATCCCTTGACAGCCCTTCCCATGTCGACGATCGTGCCGACGAATTCGTGGCCGGCCGTCTGCCCCAGCTTGATCGTCTTCTGTGCCCAGTCATTCCAGCTCCATATATGGACATCAGTACCGCAGATAGCAGTTTTCTTTACCTTGATAAGCAGATCATTGTCGCCGATTGTTGGCATCGGGACATCCTGCATCCAAAGACCAGGTTCCGCTCTGCTTTTCACTAAGGCTTTCATACTAGCTCCTTTTTCCACATTATATCCCTAAAATTGAAAATGGGGGAGTTCAGAGCATAAAGAAAAGCGCCGCGCCGCAGACTGCCACGACAGCGCCGATTATCTCCAGACGATCCACTTTCTGTTTGAGGACGAGAACCGAAAGAGGGATGATGAGCACTGGCGTCAGTGCCATCAGTGTGCTTGCGGTTCCGGCTTGCGTATGTTGCATGGCGAACAGCGAGAATACGACCCCAAGGAAAGGTCCGAAAATAGCCCCTATACCGATGGATCGCATTCCCTTTTTGTCTTTTGGTGCGGCGACGAAAACCTGCCCGGCCTGCCCGGTTACAAGAGCCTGTATTGCGAAGCCGAATATCGCAATGAAGACGCGTATCTGCGTGCCGGAAACTGCGCTGTAGTCGCCTAGGCCGACCTTCGAGAGTATCAGCCCGCCGGCCTGAAAAATCGTCGACAGGAAGGCGTACAGGTAGCCCTTCCTGGCATGTGGCAGGCTGTCCCTCGAAGCCTTGTCCTTTTTCTGCCTCGTGATGACGACCATGAGGATGCCACATACGACAATGACCATTCCGACAAGCCTGGCCGGATCCATCCTCTCCCCAAGGAAAATATAGGCAAAGAGGGCCGTGAAGAAAGGCGTGATCGCCTGGAAGACGACGGCCGTCCTCGCACCGATGTAAACATAGGCGTTGAAAAGGAAAAAATCCGAAATGACGAAACCGACCAGCCCCGACAGGGAAAGGAAGAGCCATGTGCGCGGACTTGCATCGATGGGGAAGGGCATGCCCCTGGTTATTGTTCCCGTGATCGCCAGGAAGGCGAAGGCAAAAATGACCTTCCAGAAATTCACCGTAAGCGCGCCGAGTCTCTTCGATGTCGATTCGAAAAACAGGGCGGAAATAGCCCAGCATGATGCTGTCCCGAATGCCGCCAGGGCTCCTAACTTATCCATGAAGGGGCAGTATAATGACTTGTCCGGGCAGAATCCACAGCAATTGGAGAGAAAGCTCTTGTATTGGCTATTCTTAATGCATAAATAATTTGACTTTGCAGCTTTCTGGTTCTAAAGTGATTATAGGAGGGATAAATTATGGCTATAATAGCAATAGCGCGCGAACTCGCTTCCCTCGGCGAAGAGACGGCGTATGAATTGATGCGCATATCGGGCTATCGGCTCATTGATAAGGAATATCTGGAAAAAAGGTTGGGCGACATTGGACTGAGCGCCGAGAAAAGGGAGAAGTATGATGAAAAGAGCCCTGGTTTCTGGGCTTCGCTCTCGCAACAGCGGGATGACTACCTTCATTTCCTGAAGACAGCCATATTGGAGGCGGCACGCGAAAACGACTGCATCATCATGGGACGGGGGGGCCATACGATATTGCATGGCGTTCCCAATCTCCTCTCAGTGAAGATCACGGCCCCCATGGCTATGCGCATCGACAAGAGCAAGACCATGTTTCATTGCGACAACAAGCGTGCCTTGCAGATGCTGGAGCAAAGCGATCATGACCGCAGCGGCTTCCACAAATACTTTTTTTCGACAAGCTGGAATGATCCACGCGAATTCGACATGACCATCTGCACAGCCAATATTGATCCGGTCTGCGCAGCTCGCACGATCGATTCATTGAGGGCCGCACTCATCGGACAGGAAAAAGAAGCGGCCGGCATGCAGAAAATTGCCGACCTTTACCTGTCGCAACAGATTGCCACCGAGATTATCTACAAGAACAAGATACCGATTCATTTCCTCGAGGTGACATCGGAAAACGGCGTGATTTCTCTCCACGGCGTCGCGAATACGCAGACTTCGATCGACAGCGCAGTGGCAGTGGCTCACAGTGTGACCGGCGTCAGGCATGTCGAAAGCGCAATCCAGCTCGTGCAGGAATTCACGGTGATGCCCTAGAGCTTTTTCGAAATAAGCGGTAAACTGGGCGCGTGCGCTATCTTACTGGATTTCACGGAATAACTGAAGCAATCAAGTCCGATGCGGGCGCAATGACGCTTTATGTGGCCAGCACATCGGGCGCGCCTCGTCCCGGCCCCCGCGTCCGCGATATCCTCGCCCTCGCCGAGAAACAGCATTTGCCCATCCAGACTGTAGATCCCATATTCCTTCGCAAAATCGACCCCGACAACAAAGGCTTGATCCTCGAAGTCCAGGAAACCCACAGCGCCTTGCCTGCCAGCCTGGACGAGATCCTTGAGGATCTTCCCGAAACAGCGATGGCTCTTGTTCTCGATCATATTGAAGATCCCCAGAATTTTGGCGCAATCATCCGGTCTGCGGACGCTTTCGGCGTGGAACTCATCATTGTGCCGACCCGACGCGCCTCTCCGCTCACCGAAGCTGTCGTGCGCGCTTCGGCCGGCGCGACTGCCTGGGTACCCGTCATTTCCGTACAGAATCTGAACGATTCGCTTCACAAACTGAAGGATAGCGGGTTCTGGATTTTT
>JAJFUL010000286.1 GCA_021372425.1 Spirochaetaceae bacterium | reverse complement strand
TCCGGATCGAGGCCTGACGCGACAACGATGCTCTTCACCTCAAGATCCATCTGTTTGTCCGCCTGCCAGAGCCTTACAGCGTCCTTGCCTTCCTTTATGCACGCCTTTACACACAAGGCTATGGGACATTCACGGCACTGGCTGCAATCGACGACACACCCGCCGATGCATGCGCCGTTCGCCCGCATCTTTCCGTCACGGCAACGTTTGTCGACTGCGACCGAGCTTGGCACCGCCTGAGGAAAAGGCATGGATATAAGTTTTCTCGTTCCGCCGATCTTTCCGTCCATCTCATCGGGAACGGTCATCGGACATGCCTGCGCGCATGCGCCGCAGCCCGTGCATTTTTCTTCATCGATGAATTTTGCCTTCTTCAGGAGCCGTACGGTAAATCCATCATCTTTCCTGGTGATCCGCCGGACCTCAGTATTTGTAAGAATCTTAATATTCTCGTTGTTATCGACCTCATACATCCTGGGCGCTTCAATACAGATCGAGCAATCATTCGTGGGAAACGTCTTGTCAAGTCTTGCCATAATACCACCAATACTGGCCGTATCATCGATAAGATACACCATGGTCCCATACTCCGCTGCGTTAAGCGCCACATGTATCCCTGCCACGCCGCCGCCTATCACTAAAATCGTATCAGACATATATCACCCCTGCAAACCTCCTCAAAATCACCTTATTCCGGTCTGCCAAAGATCGTTATCGCAGCGACATGAATCCCCACATTCCCGCCTATGTTATGGATAAGACCATACCGCAGATTCTTGACCTGCCTGGCTGGATTGTCCAGCTTTCCCTGCAACTGTTTGTATACCTCGTAAGCCATTCTGAGCCCGCTCGCCGAAAGCGGATGGCCGAAGCATTTCAGTCCACCGTCCGGGTTGACCGGCTGCGGTCCTTCCAGCCTGAACCTGCCATCCATCACGTCTTTCGGGGCTTTTCCCCGAGGGCTGAAGCCGAGATCTTCCATGGTTAAAAGTTCCGTGCTGCTGAAGCAATCATGCACCTCTGCCATGCCTATCTCGCTCCTCGGATCCTTAATCCCCGCATCCTCGTACGCGTATTGGGCAGCAGCAACGCTCTCCGGGAAATGGAGGAAGTCAAATTCCTGTTTGGTTGTAGACTGTGATGCTCCGGCAGCCATACCCATTCCCTTTACGAGCATGTAGTCCTTACGGATACTTTTGGCGATTTCCGGTGTTGTGACTATTGCCGCTGCCGCTCCATCGCTCATTCCACAAGCATCGTACAACGTGTATGGCCATGAGATAATCCTTGCTTTGAGTACGTCTTCAATCGTGATCTTCTTGTGGAGATGCGCCTTTGGCGACAGAAGGCCGTTGTCATGATTCTTCACGTTAATCATGCCGAGGACAAGTTTAAACCCTCCGAAATCCCAGGAGTATTCATCCTTATAGCGGTGATAATACCGAGTCGCATATTGTCCGAATTGGCTTGCCGGCGGGATATCCCATTCCGTCATCGACCTGTCAAGAGGCTCCTGTATAAAAAGTCCGAAACCGCCGTGATGATCTTTTGTCTTCTCTACGCCGCACGCAATTGCAATATCGTACGCGCCTGATGCGACGCCAAAACAAGCATTTCGCAACACGTCCTGGCCCCCGGCACAGAAGTTTTCCACCCTTGTAACCGGTATATATTGCGTTTTAAGTGCCCGTGCCAGGTGTGCTCCGGTGAATCCAGACTCGCGGCTCGCATACCATCCGGCCTTTATATCCTTCAGTTCCATTGATGCGTCTTCTAATGCCTCGTGACAAGCATCTACGACGAGGTCTTCGATGCTCTTATCCCATAGCTCGCCGAACTTAGTGCACCCCATACCTACAATTGCTACTTTATCTCTCATGCCTCCCATATTGTCACCTCTTTAAGTTTCATATGCTTATTTCCTTAGTGGTTTCGCTTCCCAGAAATATGTGCAAACACTTTCCCGCATGGCAATACCTTCCCAGAGCGTATTTCTGCGGAACGTCATCTTTACCGGTAGATCAATGGCAATATTTTCCGTATCGACCACTTCCGTCATATAGCATTGAATCCTCCCACCACCGTCGAAATCAACCTCAACCGTAACGGTAGGCACTTCGGCTCTCGGCGTGATGTAGTCGATGTTGTAAGTAAATATTTTGCCGAGCCTGTCGGCAAAACCGTAAGCTTCCATCTGGTCCTTTGTCTGACAATTTACGCATACGCGTTGACGAGGATACTGGACGTAGCCGCACGCCTTGCATTTGGATCCTTGAAGAGCTATGCTTCTGTCATATTCCCTCTTTGCCGCAACGGCAGAATATGCGCCATGTGGTCCTATAATCTTGCCTTTGGGGAGAAGGCCGCGCCACTCAAGGTACTTAGGATAATTGTTGATGACCTTTTTCGAGGCAAGGTGCCGACTCATGCCGAGGGCCTTGCCCCGAACTTTCTCGATGTTTTCGTTCACCCTGAACGCGAAGGCGTCGGCACCACTCCCGTAACTGGCGAGGAGTATAAGATCACCGGGTTTTGCGGTCTCCAGCGCTGACACAAAAAGCATGAGGGGTGACGCAGAGCCGGTTTCTCCCATACCTAGTATGAGCGGGTCCGTAAGCTGGATCTCCACATCAAATTTGAGCATCTTCCCCACTTCGACGCTCTTCTTTGCGTCCATGCTATAGAAGACTACTTTTGCGAAATCGGATGGATTGCAGTTCATTTGTTTCATAAGGCCCTTGACAGCCTTTTCGATAGTCGGGATATACCCCTGTTCGGCTATGAACCTGTCTTCCCACGTGTTCACAAAACGGTCTCCATTTAATCTCCAAATATCAATGATCTCGTTATAGACTGAATATTGACCCTCAATTGTAGCGACCACATCCCTATCGCTGAGAAGCAGCGCGGCTGCGCCGTCTCCAATGTTTTGTTCCTGTGGTGATCCCGGAGCTCCAAGCCTGCACTCACCCGCGGCCACAAGCACATTTTTTCCCGAACCTGCCTTCACGGCATCCAGACCGGCCCTCAGGGCGGCAGTTCCCGCACGAAGCGAATTTGCAAATTCAGCTGTGTAGACATCTTCCCGGAGATTCGATGCCATGGCGATAGTTGTCGCTCCTGAATGCTCCTGATAGGCGGAAGTAGTTGTGCCAAAATAAAAGGCATCCACACTGGACTTGTTCTGCCCGGTAAGACAGTCGCTTATTGCCTCCACCGCCATGGTAATGCTGTCCTCGTCAAAATTGCAGATCGCTTTTTCTCCTTTGCCGCCTATCGCTTTCTTATCCAGACGAAATAAAGGTACATAGGCTCCATACGCTTTTATGCCTA
>JAJFUL010000285.1 GCA_021372425.1 Spirochaetaceae bacterium | reverse complement strand
TTTCGAATGTGCTTCAGCAGACGGCGGCGGCGGCGGAACGGGTATTCGAATTCCTGGAAGAGGAAGAGGAAGTGCCCGACAGCGACAAGGCCATAAAACCTTCCGGAATTGAAGGTCATGTCGAGTTCAGGAATGTCCACTTCGGCTACCTAAAGGACAAGACCATCATCAATGACTTTTCCGCACTTATAAAGCCAGGCCAGCGCGTGGCAATTGTTGGCCCTACAGGGGCGGGCAAGACGACCATGGTGAAGCTTCTTATGCGGTTCTATGATGTGAATTCGGGTGCAATACTAGTCGACGACAGGGACATTCGCGAATATGAAAGGGCAAGCTTGCGTAATAGTTTTGGCATGGTGCTCCAGGACACCTGGCTGTTCAATGGGACCGTCCTTGATAATATCCGCTACGGGAAAATAGATGCGACTGAAGAAGAAGTGATTGAAGCGGCGAAGGCCGCTCACGCGGATCATTTCATTGAGGCTTTCCCCCAAGGTTATAAAACGGAACTCAATGAAGAAACGTCTAATATTTCACAGGGGCAGAAACAACTTCTTACCATTGCCCGGGCTTTCCTTGCCAATCCTCCGATTCTCATTCTTGATGAGGCAACCAGTTCTGTCGATACGCACACTGAGGTGCTTATCCAGAATGCAATGAGTAATCTCATGAAAGGCCGTACCACTTTTATAATTGCACACCGCCTGTCGACAATCCGCGATGCAGACTGGATTCTTGTTATGAATCACGGAGATATAGTGGAGCAAGGGACGCACGAGAGCCTGCTCGCGCAGAAAGGGTTTTATGCTGATCTTTATAATAGTCAGTTTGAGAAAGAGGTCGAGGCAGTGTAAACACTGGCAACTTCTGTCTTTTTGATTGATTAGAATAAATTCATACCCCGAAGCCTTGCTCCGGGGTATGAATTTAATAGCTTCAGTTGGCCCGAGCTATTTTTACCTTCCAGGTCTTTTCTCCTGCTTCAATGACGGAGCTGAATATCGTATCTTTTTTTGTTGTGTTGCCTGCGTCATCTGTAGAAATCCCATCAGACTGTTCATCTTCCCATTGCATGTGTATGGAAAGCGTCTCCCCGGCAATGAAATCGCTAAACAAGGAGGCGGCTTCCTTCAAATCGGAATCTCCACCCAGTTCGAGCCTGATCCTGTCAGTGACCTCCAGACCGCTTTCCTTGCGCAGGTTCTGAATGCCCCGTACAAGGTCCCGGACATAGCCCTCCAGCAAAAGCTCCCTTGTAACGACCGTGTCCAGCGCCAGAGTAAGCGTACCTTCGTTAAGAACCTTGAGGCCGGGTTTTTCAGCCCTGCGGATCTCGACCGAGTCCGACGATAGCGGAATGCGTCGCCCCTCGATATCGATCTCGATAGGCTTGCCAGCAACGAGCTGTTCCAGCTGGCCAACGGGCAAAGCTTCGATCGCCGAGGCCGCTCGTGGCATGTCCTTTCCAAGTTGCTTCCCAAGCACTCTATAATTCGGCTTGGCTGAGTATTCGACTAGATCTTCCTCGTTTTCTCGGAAGATGATCGATTTCACATTGAGCTCATCCCGCAAAATGTCTTCCATGGTACTCAGTACAGCTTTTTCCTCTGGAATCTTGGTGACAAGCTGAACCGAAGCCAATGGTTGACGAATCTTCAGCTCGTTTGCAACGCGCAGCGCCCGTCCCATCGATACAGCGTGGCGTACCGAGGCCATGTCGCGCTCGAGGCCGAGATCGCGGAACCGCTTGTCGTATTTCGGCCAGTCGCTGTGGTGGATCGACTCAGGGTCGTCCGTCACCCTCAGGTTCTGGTATATTTCCTCGGTGATGAAGGGGATTATAGGCGCAGCCACC
>JAJFUL010000266.1 GCA_021372425.1 Spirochaetaceae bacterium | reverse complement strand
CACGATCTACTTGTCGCCCTGTACTTTCGGCCTGGCGATATTCGCGATTTTCGCCCGCAGCGAGGCTTTTGGCGTGCCAGAAGACGGCATGAACGGGATTGGCATTCTTCTCCTCGTCCTTATCGGCACAGGAGCTTTTGTCGCGCAGGCTTTCATGGCGAAGGGTTATAAAACTGTGCCGGCCAACAAGGGGAGTATCGTTTTTTATTGGGAGACGGCCCTGACGATAGCGCTGGGAGCGATTTTCACCGGGGAAGTGCTGAATTTCCGCTTCCTGGTGGGCTTGGCCTTCATAATGGCAGGACTCTGGGCCAATTCTACGCAGATTGGGGCAAAAGTCAGGGTGGCAAAGGGACATTGAAAGACTAAGGCATCAGCCGAGTTCTGAGCGCAAAGGCACTGAATCGGCGGCGCCTTTTCGCGTCACGCAGATTGCGGCCGCCCGCGAGGCAAGATCCATCGCCTGCGCCGTATCCAGGCCTTCGATCAGGCCGGCAAGGAAATAACCCGTGAAAGTGTCGCCGGCAGCGGTCGTATCCACGGCCTTGGCTGGGTAAGCCTTCTGGCGGATAAGCCTGCCCTTGTCCATGCAGAGCGAACCTTTAGCTCCACAGGTGATCACGATTCGCGCGGAAGGGAATTTCTCTCCCAGCAAGGGTGCCGCTTTCTCCGGATCCGGCTCGCCAGAAAGTCCTTCGGCCTCGATCTCGTTCAGCAGGAAGATGCTGACCAGGTCCAGCGGATAAGAAAGAACCCGCGAATCGAAGGGGGAAGGATTCATCACAATCGCCATGCCGCGGGCGGCCGCTTTACGCATAATCGGGCCGATTCCGCTTATCTCGTTTTGAAGCAACAACATGTCACCAGAGCCAAATCCGGGCAGAATGCGATCGGCGAATTTCTCGTCGATATCGGCGTTGGCGCCCGGGAAAAGCAGGATGCAGTTTGCCCCCGAATTGTCAACCTGGATGATAGTGTGACCAGTGGGCAACGAAGATATCTCGATGCTGTCTGTATCGACACCGCTCTTCTTCAGTGTCTCGACGAGGAAGGTGCCGCCGGTACCCACCTTCCCGGCATGGCAAACCTTCACGCCGGCGCGCGCAAGGGCGATGGACTGGTTGAGGCCCTTGCCGCCCGAATGCGTCGCAAGCTGCAAAGCCGCCTTGGTTTCGCCGGGCCGGACGAAGCTGTCGACGCGATAGACATAATCGATGTTTAGTGAGCCAAAATTCAGGACGCGCATGGATTACCCCTCTTGATCAGACCGGTCAGAAAATGACGCCAGAATAAAGGATGACATTGGCATATGGACTCGCCTCGCCCGTGCGGATTACCGCTTTGCAGGATCTTGTCGCAGCCTTGAATTCGCTGTGGGGCAGATATTCGATCCCGATCGAGGGAAACCTCGCCTTGATGGCGGCTTCGAGGCCGACGTTTTTCGTTTTTATCTCCTCGGCGAGGATAACGCGTTCCACCACCATGTCCTTCGAAACCGCGTCGAGCACCTGGAGGAACGAAGGCAGGCCTTGACTGACGGCCAGGTCGATCCGCTGCGCTTCTTCCGGTATGGGCAGGCCGCAATCGGCTATGGCAAGCGAGTCCGTATGGCCCATGTGCGCAAGAACCGTCGCTATTTCGGAATTCAGGATCCCCTGTTTTTTCATCATTCGCCTCCGCGGATCCAATTCTGTCGCAAGCATTCTTTTCCGTAAAGGGGGCGGAAGGCGACGGCGCAGCAAATTGATGTCATAGAGCGAAAATGACTGGCTTCGCAGGGGTGGCTCCGGTATATACTTGAAGACATGGATTTCGACCTCTCCCAATTTTCGGATATGAAGGACAAGGATTTCTCGCGCGAAGGGCTGATGGTGCTCGAAGGGCGCATCGTCATCGAGAAGGCTCTCGGCGCGAATGTGGGGATTGAAGCCCTCGTCTGTGTCGAGGATAAGGCTGAAGAGTGGCGCGCCAGGGCAGATGGAGCATATCCGGTCTACCCCATGAAGAACGAGGAAATCGGGGCGCTGGTGGGGTATAGGTTCCACCATGGGGCGATCGCCATGGCGCGCCGCCCTGAGATGCAGGGAATAGCGGCGATGCCCGGCGAGGGAGCTTGGCTCTGTCTCTGGAACGTGACCGATCCTTCCAACGTCGGCGCACTTATCAGGACTGCTGTCGGCTTTGGGGCTCGCGGCGTGCTTCTTAGCCCTGGTTGCGCAGATCCTTTCTATCGAAAGGCACTGCGCGCATCGATGGGGAACGCGCTTGCTCTGCCGCTCTATTCATGCAGCCAGAATGACCTGGCAACCCTGCGCGGTGCTGGCTTTTCGCTGGTCGCTGCCGCGCTTTCCGAGACGGCAATACCTTTGAAACAGTTCACGCCTGTCTACCCTCTCGTACTCCTCGCTGGCAATGAAGGCTATGGACTTCCGGCTGAAATAATCGATCTCTGCGGAACAGAGCTAATGATCCCTATGGCCGGGGGCGTCGATTCGCTCAATGTGGTCGTGGCTGCCAGCATCTGCATGTATGCGCTTTTTGGCGACCCGACGCAACAATAAGGATTGCTGTACGCTGATTGCTGTATGTGCCTTGAGTTCATGCGTCGGTGACAATGACTGCGACCATCCTTATCGGCTGCTCGCCCAGGGTCCTGATGCTGTGCTTGGCTCCGTTGCTGGTCACGACGACATCGCCGGGTTTCACAGGCTTGTCGGCGCCATCGTCGCAGACAATACCCTGCCCCTCCAAGATGATGTAATACTCAGTCTCTCCCGCATGTTCATGCTCGCCAATGCTGGCTCCGACCGGGATGAGAATTTCGGAAATGAGCCTGCAGTGTTGCTGCAGCGAGTCACCGCCAAGCAGTGTCACCGAACATTCGCCGCTGCCGCCCCGCATATGGGGACGCCTTTCAACCTTCATGTCTTTGCGTTCGATTATCATGGAGTGGATTTTAACGAAAACTGAGCCGGAATGCCAGCCTGAAGCTGAAAGCCCTGACCTGGCTAATTTTCCCAACGCCAGCTTCAGACCTGCTGACGCTCCGCCTCGCCTCACTGACCCGGCAACAGGACTGCGCACACATTTCGCGATAATAGCCCGCCTTGACGGGCTATTATCCACCACTATTAAGTTGCCGGGTCAGTAAGCTACAATTCCTCCATGTATCAGAGCCG
>JAJFUL010000342.1 GCA_021372425.1 Spirochaetaceae bacterium | reverse complement strand
CGATTTTCAACAGACCATCAACGCCATTATCGGCTTGGGCGCTGAAAATATAACGGTGCACACACTGGCTGTCAAGAGAGCCTCACGACTGAAGGAGGAGGACAGCGAGTACCATTATCGGCAGGGAGAAACCCGGAGCCACCCGTATCGCTCATCGCCCATCGATTGACCATAAAACGTTGGTTGCACTAGCCGATGCATTGCGGGCAAAAACTCTGCCGAAGGAAAGGAAAGAATTACGAGAGCTGGCCCGCGTCACCAACGGTGCAGAGCCATGGTTGCTTGAATCATCGGATCAGACGGCGCTGATCCGCCGCATTGAGCAGCAATTTCCGACCATCGAGGAAGCGGCTTGCAAGGTCGGAATTGGTGTTGCGACCGGGGCGGACAAGGCGTTTATAGGGGACTTTGACTCGCTCGACGTGGAGCCGGATCGAAAGCTGCCGCTGGTGGGAACCCGTGACATCCTGACCGGTGAAGTGCAGTGGCGCGGTCAGGGTGTCATCAATCCCTTCGCCGACGATGGTCGGCTGGTCGATCTTCGACAGTACCCGCGTCTGCGCCGCTATCTCGAAGCACGGAAGGATGAGATCGCCGGCAGACACTGTGCACAGAAAACCCCTACAAACTGGTATCGCACCATCGACCGTATCTTTCCTCCCCTTGCCAAAAGGCCAAAGCTATTGATCCCGGATATAAAGGGAGAAGCGCACATCGTTTTCGAGCGTGGGCGGCTATACCCCCATCATAACCTGTACTATGTCACGTCCAAAGAGTGGAACCTTCGGGCCTTGCAGGCAGTTCTTCTTTCAGATGTTATCCGTCTTTTTGTATCGACATACTCGACCAGGATGCGTGGTGGATACTTCCGCTTTCAAGCGCAGTACCTCCGACGTATTCGCATTCCCTACTGGCGCGATGTACCCGAAGCCTTGCGGAAAGAGTTGATCGAGGCAGCTACAAATCGAAACCCGCAGGCATGCAATCGTGCCGCATTCAGGCTATACCGGCTCAGCCAAGAGGAGCGTTCAGCACTCGGAGGCAATGGAGAATAAGAATGGCTCTTGATCTTGTCGATTACGAACTCAAAGCCAATAAGGCTGTTCGCGCCTTTTGGCGGAGCCGGGAGGCTGCCCGCCGGAAGCAAATCAAGTCGGGAAAAGCCGACCAGGGAGAGCGCGCAGGCGTCACAGCCGGCAAGAATATGGACAGATTCATTTCCTTGGTGATTGATCTCGTCCGAGCTAATGGTCTTGCTCATGCCCAGATTCAAAGACAGCGTTCGGTACTGACACTACCCGGTTATTTCCGCCCGACCAAGCTGTGGGACCTGCTGGTGCTCCACAAGGGCGATTTGATCGCCGCCATCGAGATGAAACGTCATGTTGGCCCTTCATTTGGCAACAACTTCAACAATCGAACCGAGGAGGCCATCGGCACCGCGCACGATCTATGGACGGCATACCGGGAAGGGGCATTCGGTAAGCAGCCTCGCCCCTTTGTGGGCTGGTTCATGCTGGTTGAGGATGCTCCGGGTTCTCGTCGCTCAATCCAAGACAAGTCGCCGCACTTCCCGATTTTCGACGAGTTCAAGGGTGCATCGTACCTCATGCGGTACGACCTGTTATGTCAGAAACTTGTGCAGGAGCTATTGTATA
>JAJFUL010000257.1 GCA_021372425.1 Spirochaetaceae bacterium | reverse complement strand
CATGTGGCCGAAGGCATCGAGATAAACATCATCGATCGGCCTCTCGAACTCGATGATCTTCTCGTCGTTGTTCCCGCCAATCACCCGGCCCTTGAGATCGCCGGGGAAAAAGTATTCCCTGTCTATGCGCTGGCGCCGGTTTTTGCTGCACATGGCGCGCCACTGCGCGGAAGGCGTGAAAGCCTGGGCTTTCGCCGCTGCCTTTGTGATGGTCTGCGCGGCAGAAACGATGGGTGCCAGGAGGAGGAACTCAACCTTCGCCCCGGTATCGCAGGCACGACCATAGAGCCGCGCCTTCCGCACTCTTGAATCATTGAAGACCATAACCGTGCCCGACTCAACATAATTTATTATATCAGAAACCATTGCATGAATATGGCGATGATTCTGCCTGTCAAGGACGAAAAGGCGCGAGGCGCCCCTCTCGCCGGTCGGGTATTGTGCTATAAGTTCTTCGGGCAGGTCAAAATTGAAGTCGTCCGTTCTCACGAGGATACTCCATTCCAAGATGTGCATAGGCGAGCGGCGTAGCTATCCGTCCCCTCTGTGTCCGTGCAAGGAACCCTGTCTGAATCAGAAAAGGTTCGTAATAATCCTCCAGACTATCAACCGCTTCCCCGACCGTGATGGCCAGAGTCTCTGCGCCGACGGGGCCACCGGCATACTTGACGATGATTGCCCTGAGAATTTCCCTGTCCAGCTTCTCGAGCCCATCCTCATCGACCTCGAGACGTTTGAGACCCTCGCGGACGATTTTTTCATTGATGCTTTCCACGCCCTCTACCTGGGCGAAATCCCTCATACGGCGAAGAAGCCTGTTGGCAATTCGCGGCGTGCCACGGCTGGTCGAAGCCAGAAGCCTGCGCGCGCCGCTTTCGATCCGCACGTTCAGGATCTGGGCCGAGCGGCTTATCACGAGCTCGAGTTCTTCGGCATTATAGTAGTCGAGGCGCAGAGAAATGCCGAAGCGGCTCGAAAGCGGCGCGGAAACCATGCCGGCCTTTGTGGTGGCTCCTATCAGCGTGAAAGGAGGAACCGGCACCCGGACGGTCCGCGCAGAGGGTCCCTGGCCTATGATCCAGTCCAGTTCAAAATCCTCCATGGCTATATAGAGCATCTCCTCGATGGCTGGCTTCAGCCTGTGGATCTCGTCGATGAAAAAGACAGAATTGGGCCTCATCGTTGTCAGGATACCGGCCAGGTCCTTCGGCTTTTCGAGCGCCGGAGCGCTCGTCGGTTTGAAATCGGCGCCCATTTCCGAGGCAACAACGAGGGCCAGGGTCGTCTTGCCCAGTCCCGGTGGCCCCATCAGAAAGAGATGATCGAGCGCCTCCCCCCTGTCTTTCGCAGCCTGTATGAATATCGAAAGGTTTTCCTTGATCTTGGCCTGCCCCTGGAATTCCGACAGCACGCGAGGCCTGAGGCTCGCTTCCTTGTCGTCTTCCCCCGCATCGAAGTAGGGGCTCATCGGTCGAACCACAACATCAGAGGGTTCGGTTTCGGTCTCGGGAGGAATCGCTGCAGCCCGGGAAGCCATGGTCTTGCTGGTTTTCATCGCG
>JAJFUL010000246.1 GCA_021372425.1 Spirochaetaceae bacterium | reverse complement strand
GGCGCCAGGCAATAGGCAGCAACTGCCTGTTGTAGGGGGATAGGAGAAATGGAGAAAAATGGTTCCTCGAGCCTGGATGACATTCGGCAGAAAGCGCTCGATGTGATCACCTCGGCATTTGCCCAGGATCGGATCACTATTGAGGAATACGAAATTCGTGCCGACAAAATCCAGAAAGCCATGGAAGTGGATACAATCGAAGCGCAGGTGGCAGATCTCCCCCGAAGCCGCATGCCCCGCGAGGCTCCCGAAACAGGCACGGTATCGAAGCAGCGCGAGTCCTCCACGAGGGATTTCCGTACCGGGCAAAAGGATGAGCCTTCGGATTTCATCGCCTGCGTGATGGGTGAGCGCATGATGACAGGGGACTGGCTCAACAGCGACTCGGTCATCAGCATCACCCTCATGGGCGATACAATAATCGATCTCCGCGACACATCGCTTCCGCCTCATGGCCTGAAAATCCAGGCCTTTGCCGTCATGGGCGAGATCAAGATCATAGTTCCGGAGGGCTTGCCCGTCAGGATGTCGGCCGTTCCCTTCATGGGCGAGGCCCATCTGCACAAGTCCGTCACGCAGCGGGCCGACCCCGACGGACCATGGGTAGAGATCTCGGGCCTCGCCTTCATGGGTTCGATCAACGTGAAAGCATTATAACGCCTATATCTTGTCGATTAGCATCGAGCACTTCCCCGAAGGGATCGGTAAGGTCTTCTTTTTCTTGTTCAGCACATTGATGGTGAAGTAGTAAAGCTTCTCGCTCTCCATGTGGATTTCCCAGCCCCGGCCCGACTTGCTCGACAGAATGGTCACCATGTTTCGCTTGAGGGACAGATTTTCGATTCCCATAATCTCGAGGTTGGGGATGATCCAGTCCACGGTTTTCCTGGGCAAGGAAATATAGAGGCCGATGATGTTTTCTATCATGAGAGTGATGCTGGTCAGGCCGCAGAAAGGCAGATAGTTCGGCAACGGCCAATCCGGATGGCCTTCCCAGCGCGCTTTTCCTTCCTGCTGCGGTTGGTAGGCGCTCCAGACCATCGGCTTGTGTTCTTTTTGGTTGTGTTCTTTCTGGCGCCCGGCAGCGGCCGCGGCAGATGCCGAGTCTTCATTGTTTTCATTGTTCGCGTGCATGGAATCGAGAACAAAATAGAGATGACGGATCGCACAGTCGCGCGCAAACTCATAGAAATTGTACTTTTCCAGTCCCTTGATCACCATGAAGGTGAATGCGGGCACGACCGAACCCCTGTAGCCGTTGCCAGTCTTGTCATAGTCGGGATGATCGGCGGAAAGTGTAGGGAAGGGATTCTCTGTGCCGAAGCAGCTCGGCTCCTTGAGTTTCTGAACCAGTTTCTCGGCCCGTTCCTCGTTAGGGATCTCGGCCAAGAGGAGCCAATAGGTGCCGATGGTCTTTACACGGACCTGAGCCTCGTTTCCATCAAGATCATAGTAGAAACCGTCTTCCGGATTCCACATCTTGCTGTTGATGCGAGTCTTGAGGGAGAAGTAATCGCGCTTGTACTGGAAGGATATTTCCTTATCGTTGAGGATGTCTCCGAGAGCTGAGATGTAAAGTGCGTTCATAGCCATGACGGCATTGAAATCAACGAGGAAGCGGGCATTTGCGCGCGGGGAGTTGTCCATGCCGCTTGCTGCGATGGGGGTCGCATAGAGCCCGTTCGTCTGCCTGAAATTCGCCTCGAGCCATTTGTAATGCTTTTTCAGGAAAGGCATGACATCCTTGACGCGCTTCTTGTTGGCTGTCTTGTGATAGAGATTGTACTCCGCCCACCCAAACAGTGGCAAAATGAGGCCTTCCGGATTGTCGGGCGAGATGATGGGCTTACCCGTTTCTATATTGTATGTATTGCGTATGGCTCCATCAGGTTCCTGCAGGCTGTAAAGCGCGTCCAGACCATTGGAGGCCGGGAATATCCTGTTGCTGTAGACCATGAAAAAAGAAGAGAACACCTGTTCCATGACATCGAGAACTGGTTTTTGCTGATAGTAGAAAAACTTTATCTTTTCGAAGCCGCTCGTGGGGCCACCCATTGTCCAGCAGTCAGCAACCCAGGCCCATGTGCGATCATAAATCTCCACAAAGTCCTGGTCATAAAAATGCACGCGCGGAAAATCTTTTTTATTCAAGAATGACCTCACTCAAATGCACTTTTCAGCGATACAGCTTTCCCTTATCGCACAGCTATTCGCAATAGTTCCCAACATTGTATTTTTATGCAGTACAACTTTTTCACTATAATAATCTTTTCTTCATTTGTCAAATTTCATGCCTGCTTGCCACAGGCGGCCGAGGATGGCATGGATGCTTCAGGCGCGATGATTTTCTGTTTTAGCCGCACTATACAATCGTCAATTTTGGCCTTGCCTTTAACGATATCTTCCGCAAGAGAACGGCAATCAGGTCCACCGCAGGCACCACAATCGAGACCCGGCAGACTGGCGGCAATAGTCTCCATGCCTTCGGCCAGCTTTAAGGCCACGGTCAGGTCCCGGTCAAGAAGCATGACGGGGGTGGGAGTGACCTCGGTTTCCCAGCGCATGGACTCATCGGTAACGGAATACAGGCGCTCCGGGGAGTCATTATTTCTTTCCGGAGATACACTGCCCCTTTTTGCTGATTCCGCCTGGGTCTGGGAAGCCGAAGAATTGGCGCTGGCCGCAATTGCCTTGATAGTGCTGCGCGCCACATGGGGATTGGCGACAGCCATTGGGCCGCCCACGCAACCACCGGGGCAGGCCAGCGCCTCGATATAGGGAATATCGCTGAACTTGCCATTATCGATGTCTTCGAACAGGGTGATGACATTTTCTATGCCATCGACCGACACGGCTCCCGGAATCCTGAGCGATTCCAGCTCTCCATCGGACCTGGCCCAGTCAAAACCTCTTCCCAGGCCGGAAAATCGCGAGAACTTTTCGTGCCCTGAATGCCCATGCGGAGCTGGATCGCCGGCTTCACCCTCGCCCCGCGGAGCCATTGCCTTCTTGAGCGAGGCAAAAATGTCCTGGAACGAAAAGACCGCACTGACCATGGATTGCTTATACCCTAGCGGCAGGCGGATCGCCGTGACTTTTGACGTACAGGGGGTGATGAAGAAGACGCCGGCCCTGTGTTGGTCGAATTCTCCAGATTCGCCTGGCATGCTGTAACGCCTGTCGGATTGGTATATCTGTGCCAGTAGTTCTCTGACCTTGCGGGCTGTTATTTCCATCGGTGGAAGGAAAGGAACAAGATTCGGTATGAGCGAGGGAAATCGAAGCTGGATCAGGCGCACGATGACAGGACAGGCGCTCGAGATGAGCGGCCTGGTCTGTGTACTTGCCACGAATCGGCGTATGGCAGGAGTCAACACTGATGCGCCCCAGGCGACATCAAAGACTTCATTGAAACCGACTGAATAGAGAGCGTCGAATATCTCGGCCGGTTTGCACGCTGAGCCGAACTGCCCGTAAAGAGAAGGTGCGGGCAACGCCACGCGGATATCATAATCCGACATGAGGGCAAGGGGGTCGGTCGCAGACTTCTTTGCACCCTTCGGGCAGACCCTGATGCACTCGCCGCAATCGATGCAGCGTTCCTCCATTATGGAGGCCTTTCCCTCCCGCACGCGGATCGCCTGGGTCGGGCAGTGCTTTATGCAGGTCGTACATCCCACGCAGAGATTTGTATCAAGGTAGACAGAATGGAAAATACTGATGCCCATGGTTCACTCTTGTTTCCTGTTCAGATGGAAAACCAGGTGGACCGTGGTTCCCTGGTTCACTACACTTTCTATATATAGCTCATCTGCATTGCGCTTCATGTTCGGGAGCCCCATCCCCGCGCCGAAACCCATGTTCCTGATTTCCTCGCTTGCAGTGGAATAGCCCTCTGTCATGGCCAGCCCTATATCGGGAATCCCTGGCCCGTGGTCCCTCAGGTAAATATCGACAAGGTCCGGGGTCAGCTCTATATCGGCAGTCCCCCCACCACCATGGATGGCAATGTTCATCTCGCCCTCATACATGGCAATGGCAATGCGCTTCACGAGGCCTTGTTCGATTCCAAGCCGGGCGAGAAGCTTTTTCACTTCGGCAGAGGCCTTGCCTGCTGCCGAAAAATCCATCCACGGGATCGAAAGACTGAGCTTCACCTTGCTCCCCTCACGCTATTTCACGAATGCCGCCGCCATGGAGCCCCGCCTCGTAGAGCCTTCCGCAGGCAAGGAACATCGAATACTTCGTCGTGAGCAGGATCATGCCCGAATCCTTCGCTATCTGGACAAGGTCGCTAGAGGGTACTTTACCCCGGACAAATACGATGGCTTTGATATCCATGAGGTCCGCCGTGCGGAGGACCTGCGGGTTCATCAGGCCGGTCAACAGGACGACGCTTTCCTTCACGAAAGCCATCACATCGCTCATGAGATCTGCGCCGCAGGCTGACTGGACATCGAGATCGAGCTGATCCTCGCCAGCATATACGCGAGCCGAAAGCACTTCGACGATTTCACTGACTTTCATAAAGTCCTCTTCAAGACAAGCATCTGTTCAACGGCAGGAAAAGCCGGCCAAATACACGAATTGGCAGCGCATTGATCATAGGGGCTGTCGCCCACGAAAGGAACGGGCAAGAGTCAGCCTGTCCGCATATTCCAGGTCGCCTCCAACAGGAATTCCTGTCGCAAGTCGTGTCACCCTGATCCCTTCCGGTTCAAGCACCTTCTTCAGGTAGAGCGCCGTTGTGTCGCCCTCCACCGTGGGATTGGTGGCAATGACCACTTCCTCGATGACTGCGCCTGTCAGCCGGCTCTGGCGAATCCTCTGCAGTAGGGAAACGATCCTCAGCCTGTCGGGGCCAATGCCGTCCAATGGCGAGAGAAGTCCACCCAAAACATGATACAGGCCCTGGAATTCCTTTGAAGCCTCGATGGTGATCACGTCCTGGGGTTGTTCTACGACGCAGACCAGATTCCTGTTCCGCTGCGGATTCCCGCAGACATCGCATGGATCTGTCTCGGTATAGGATCCGCAGATCGAGCAGAATTTGATCTGCTGCTGCAGGACGGCGATATGTCCGGCAAGCGATTCGGCATAGCGAGGATCAGCCTTTAGCAGGTAATAGGCCATGCGCAGCGCGCTTTTCCGTCCAACACCGGGAAGCCGGGTCAGAAGCGCCACCAGGTCCTCAAGTGCTTTCATCAGGCGCTCCGAAATGGAGCGCCGCTACCGAACATCCCCGGGGAGATGCCCATCGAACCGAATATCGTGTTCATTTCCGTCTGCACTGAAGCCTTGACTTTTTCTCCGGCATCGTGATGTGCCGCTCGCACAAGATCCTCGATCATGCTCTTGTCATTAGTGGCGATCAACTCAGGGGAGAGCCAGCATTCGATCATCTCCATGTCGCCGGAGAGTGTCACCTTGGCCATGCCGCCACCGGCCTGCCCTGTTTCGCGAATGGCGGAAGTCCGGGCCTGCAGCTCCTTCGCCTTTGCCTGGAGCGCCTGGGGGTTCTTCAGCATATTCATCATTTCGGACATATCCATCCCTATCACCTCTCAATATAGGGCTCATCCTCGGATGGCCCTTCTCCACCAGAAACGCCTTGTATGTCTGGTCCAGCCGATGCGGCCGAAATGCCGACGAGGTTCCCCTTGAAGCACTTCTCGACCATCGAGACCACTTTCTCCTCTTTTCCCGAAAGGGCAGACCTGTCCGGTTCCGCCGAGGCAATCGGCATGCCTGGCGTTCCCGAGTCCGAGAAACGGTCTGGCACCGCAGGGCTTGCCGGTGTCTGGAATCGCCTGGGCTGGCTTTCTTCCATCTCTGAAGACGCCGGGCCCTGTCCTGTCGACGCAAAATGATTCTGGCCGCTCGAGTCCGACAGTTCAGTCACGCCTTGCGGGGGAATTGCCGCTCCAAGCGCATCTTCCTGGCGCTCGGGGCCCTGCTCGCCCGCAAGAAGGACTTCGAGCTTCTGGGGCGCACCTAGCTTTTGTGCGATCACTTCGGCGATAATTCCCAGGTAACGTTTTGTATGGTCGAATTCCATTTTCGTGCCGACCGAAAAATAATGGGTCGAATTCGAGACATGCCAATCCTTGCTCTTGTCGATGGTTGTCGCGAGCATGACATTGTTTTTCCGGATATCGGCGACCACGGCTTTCTTAAGCTCCCCCAGATCCTGAGCGACTGAGGCATCTTTGCGGCCAACAGCCTCGGCCTCGGGCTGGACACTGCGCGTTTGTGGATTTGCATGAGGCACCGTCGCCGTCGAAACGACCGGTCGCGGCGTGGTGGAGGCTGGCTTCGTCCCCTTCCCGATCTGGCGGCGCAGCGATTCCACAGCGTTCGCCAATTCCGAAGGAGCGATATATTCATTTATGTGCGAGCCTTTCGCGACAGCTAATTCAAGCTCGTACCGTGGATCGATCGATTCCTTAAGATTGCGGTAGGTCGAAAGGAAAATCGACAGAATCTGCTCGATCCGTTCGCAGGACAGGGATTCGGCGATGGCCGAATCAAAAGAAGAGAGCGGCGCGCCCAGGAGACTTTCCTTGGTCACCCCATTCTTGATGAGGAGAAGAGCCCGGCAAAACTCGACCATATCCACCACGAACTGTTCGGGCGAGACCCCGCCCGAGAGAATTGCATCAAGGGATGAGAGCGCCGCCGCCGTATCGCCACGGACAAATGAGCCGAAAAGCAGGTTCATTTGGTCCTGGCCAACCAGACCCAGCTTCTCCTTGATGAGTTTCGCGGTAATGCAGCCTTCGGAAAATGAGACGATCTGGTCGAAAAGCGTGTAGGCATCGCGCACCGAGCCGCCCGATTCACGGGCTATCCAGAGCAGCGCCTCATCCTCGGCCTTTACTCCGATTTCCTTCGCGGCGCCGGCAAGCAGCCCCACGATCACGTCGGATGGTACCAGTCTGAAGGTAAATTGCTGGCAGCGGCTCTTTATGGTCGCAGGCACCTTGTGCTGCTCGGTGGTTGCGAAAATGAAGACTACATAGGGAGGCGGTTCCTCGATCGTCTTGAGCAGCGCGTTGAAAGCGCTCGTCGAAAGCATATGGACTTCGTCGATGATATAGATTTTGTAGTGGCCCGAGTTGGGCGGGAAAAGCACTTCGTCCTTGATCTGGCGGACGTTTTCGACCGATGTATTGGATGCGCCGTCGATTTCGATCACATCGAAGGAGGAACCCGCGGTGATCGCCTTGCAGGAGTCGCATTCACCGCAAGGGTGGGCCGTGGGGCCTTTTTCGCAATTGAGGGCTTTGGCGAGGATGCGCGCCGTGGAGGTCTTGCCGCATCCGCGCGGCCCGGAAAACAGGTAGGCATGCGCGATGCGTCCCGTTTCGAGCGACTTCTCCAGCGTTGCCGAGACAAACTCCTGGCCGGCGAGTTGCTCAAAAACTTGAGGACGTTTTCTTGTCGCGGTTACTTCGTAAGACATGGATTCAAAATAACACTTGAGAGCCTTGCGGGTAAAGCCTCAAGCGCAGGAAGCCAGGCGCTCTGCGGCACCGCACCTACCGCTTACCGTTGCTTCCTTCCGGACCTGGCGGGGTTGGGCGGCGGTTA
>JAJFUL010000339.1 GCA_021372425.1 Spirochaetaceae bacterium | reverse complement strand
AGCCAGAATGGTCCTGTCAAACCGCAGATATCAAGACCTTGTGGGGGCGCTCTTTTCGCGGCTTTCCCTTGGGCATGCGGTGGCATCTTTGATTTAATGGGAGGCCGCAGCGCCGAACTGCATAAGCCCGAACCGAACCTGAACATTCTCTATCCACGAGTTCTGATACCCCTGCTCAAGGGGAAGATTGGCAAGGGTAAGAAAATTCTCGCCTGCGCAGTGATAGCCGCAAGACTGGGTGAGGGAGCGGACTTTGCAGCCGAATGGAAGGAGCCCCCCAAGTTCTCTTGCGATCCGGAATCGGGCATGCTGGCTATCGAATCCAAAGGGGTGCGTATCTTTATAGATAGGCGGTCGCATGGAGGTTTGCAATGACAGCATATGAACAAAGCGCCTGGATGAGGCGCAAGACAGCGGCAGATATGGCGGAAATTCTAGGGCAACGAGGCTTCGTTGCAAATGCTTTCGACGACCGCGCCGCGGCTGTGGAACATATATTCAGCCTTATACCTGAAGGGGCGAAAGTAGGCCTTGGTGGTTCAATGACGTTGGACGATCTTGGTGTTGTCGAGAGACTCCGCTCTGGTCCCTGGAATTTGATCGACCGCTACGCCGCCCCTGACTGGGAAGCGAGGATGAATGCATATCGCGAAGCTTTGCTATCGGACGTATTCGTCACTGGTGTAAATGCAATCACGCGGGAAGGCGAGCTTGTGTGCATCGATTGTTCAGGCAACAGGGTGGCCGCGATGATATTTGGGCCCAGGCGTGTTATTGTGGTCGCGGGTGTCAACAAGGTTGTCGAAAACCTGTATGAAGCCTTTGCCCGACTAAGGAAGATCGCACCGCTCAACTGTAGGAGGCTGAACCACAAGACGCCCTGCGCCGAGACTGGTCGCTGTTCCGATTGCATGATCCAGCAGAGGATGTGCAACTACACGGGTATAATCCACGACGGGTTCAAGGAAAAAGACCGGATCCATGTCGTCTTGATAGCGGAGGATATGGGTTTTTAGTCAGTAAGGGCGAATTCGAAGCTTACCGAGAATTCCGTGCCGCAGGGCAAAAAATCAAAGTCTATGCTTTTTATCTGAGCTTCACTACCATCATGCTCCCTGTGCTCATGGGAAACGATATGAGGAACTGCTCCCGCAATGGAGCAGGAAATGCGCATGAATGGTGACTCTTTTGTGGTGATGTCGTTCAACGCAAGCATCTCGGCGCATCGCGACACGAAACGCTCGGTGATTCCGAAACCCGGCTTCGCGAACCTGAACTCGTCTTTCAGGCAGAGCCTTGTTGATCCATCGAAATCGAAGCTGCGCACAAGGCTTTCGAGCCCTTCACAATCGTAGGCGTTGGCTATATCCATGCTCAGGAAAACACAAGAGCCGTCCTGCCTGAATGTCACGTTTTTCGCCCGGTGAGTTGAGCCGACGGACTGCGCCTGTCCGTTCACGATGGGGAGACTGTGGCCAAGCGAGGAGTTGCAGAAAATTGAATAGCGCGCATCGCCGAAATAGTCATGTGTGTATTCACCGCAGCCAAGGTCAGCAAGGAATTCATTCTTTCCCGCCAGCAGTTCGAATGATCCTATATCGTTGTGGTTGTGTGGTTCATCATTGCAGCCGCCCCTCGCGGCGAATGCAAGACTGTCGTCCTTGATAGCAGGGCAGATGAGCCACTGCGCTGCCGGTAGCCATGCGATGCTGCTGGTATCTGCCAGAACACTGGCACTTGCCTTGCGGGGCTCTTTGCGGACCGCAACCCTGGAGCCGCGCGCCCAGAGTAGATCTCTGAAGGAAAGGCACCATCGTCCGTACATGTCATATGAAAATCCGGCCGCAAGTGAAGCGGCTGGTGTGCGAAATCTTGGGAATTTCATTTCAATGAAATGAGCCAGGCCTATCCGGTATCGCTCGCTGGAAGAGCCGTCGGCAAAGCTCAGCGCCTTTGAGGCGTTTAGAAAACAATGCCCCTGGAAAGCCGCAATGCGGCTAAATTTTTCATTCGCAGTCAAATCCATGCGGCCATTTGTCGCCCTGGACAGTATATCCGAAAAAGAAAGAAAGAAGCCAACCCCATAGGTCCAGTACCCGACACCTTCGAGACAAGTCCCGTCGTCGGCGAAGCTCGACAGGAAGCGGTCCATCGTCGGCACGACCCTGTCGATGACGGCCGCGAGCTTGTCCGTGTCCGCTTCGAGATAGAGGGCGGTGGCACCCACGGATCCCGCGCAGACGGCGCACCAGTTGTTGCGCATGAGTTCCCAGCTCCAGGGCTCTTTCCTCGTCAGGAAGGGTGCGAGCACGCGGCTTCGAGCTTCCTGCCTCGCCCTTTCCCATACGGCGGCGCGCAGGCTCCCTTCGAGGATGCTTGTAAGCTCAGCAAGGGCGAAACCTGTTTCGCAAGCGAAAAGGTCGAGGTGGGTTGGCCGTTGTTCTCGTCCAATATTCTCCAGATGCGCCGGTAAGGCCCATGTGTATTCGTCGCATATCGCCCAGATGCAGTCTTCGAGCGCAGCGATGTCCTCTCGATCTTGCCAAAGCCAGGACGCGAGCCCAAGAGCCACAAGTCTGCGTCTGCGCTCAAAATATGCTGATTCGTAGACCATCCGGTCCCCGCTATCTTCGAATTGCCGGAACAGCGAAAACGGAAGCGGAGCAATGGGACGGTTCTGGAATTCGGCTATTGAATGCTTTATTTCGGCTATATATGAGCACAATGACGGAGTCGCCAGGATTTGCCTGATTACGCCCGGGTCTCTTGCCTCGTAGGCCGGCGATTTATACAGAAAGGCGGCCGGATCAACCTTTGATGCCACTCGTAGCCACCCCTTCGATATAGAATCTCTGGAGGAACAGGAAGATGATGATGACCGGCACGAGTGAGACGAGCGAGGCTGCCATGATGAGCGAGTACTCGGCCGAGTATTGCGAAATGAACATACGGAGCCCCAATTGTATGGTTTTCTTGTTCTCGCTCGAAAGATAGATGAGGGGCCCCATGAAATCGTTCCAGACCGTCACGAAGCTAAATATGGTCAGGGTCGCGATGGCCGGCTTCGCCAGGGGGATGATGATGCGCGCGAAAATGCCGTATTCGCCCAATCCATCGATGCGCGCGGCATCGCTAAGTTCCCTGGGAATGCTGATGAAAAATTGCCGCATGAGGAAGACTCCGAAAGCAGAACAAGCCTGGAGCAAAATGAGCGACAGGTGTGTATCGTTCAGCCCTAATTTGCGCATCATGATGAATTGCGGTACCATGTAGACCTGCCACGGGATGGCGATGGTCGCCACATAGCAGATAAATAAGACATTGCGGCCCTTGAATTCAAGCCGGGCAAAGGCGTAGGCCGCCAGACTGCTGGTGAGCAGCTGGAGTGCCGTGATTATCACCGAAAGTTTCACTGTGTTCAGGAAGAACGTGAGGAAGGGGACTCGTTTCCATATTAGGGCGTAGTTGTTCCATTGTGGGTTTTTGGGAATCCAGCGGAATGGGAACCGGAATACATCCTTGTCCATCTGGAGAGAGGCCGAAAACATCCATGCAAAAGGTATGAGCATGGTCGCAGCCAACAGGATGAGAACGATATAGGCCAGCACAGTGCCTGCAGAAGTTCTGCGGCGTTTTGGGCGATTTCCGGCGGCTTTCATAGATAGCTCACCCATTTCTTTTCCATCCTGAACTGCAAGAGGGTGATCGCCAGCACTATCGCGAAGAGCACCATAGCGACGGCGCTTGAATAGCCATATTCGAAGGATACAAAGGCGCTATCGTATATCGTGAAAGCGAGAACATTCGTTGCTCGGCCCGGTCCTCCTCCAGTCATGACATAGATAAGATCGAAGTCTTTGAAGCTTGAAATAATGATCATCATCGTCACGAAGAAGGTCGTAGGAGTCAGCGTGGGAAGCGTCACTTTCCAGAAGCATTGCCATGAATTGGCGCCATCGATTCTTGCGGCTTCGTACAATTCCGGTGGAATGCCTTGCAGCGCGGCCAGGTAGATAAT
>JAJFUL010000181.1 GCA_021372425.1 Spirochaetaceae bacterium | reverse complement strand
GCTATGCCAACCGCATAGCCGGCGCGCGCTTCGCGCTGGACGGCAAGGAATACGGGCTATACGCCAACGACGGGGCCAATCAGCTCCATGGCGGACGGCGCGGCTTCGACAAGCGACTTTGGGCTGAAAACTGGATTTGCTCGGGTAGCGAACCTTCAGTCTGCCTGCGGTTGGAAAGCCCTGAAGGAGATGAGGGATATCCCGGCTCGCTGAAAGTGGAGGCCATTTTCTCGCTTTCGCCTTCCGGCACTTTCACCATCGAATATTCAGCCGAAACGGACGCTGCGACGCCTTTGAGCATGACGAGCCATGCGTACTTCAATCTTGGCGGAGAAGGTTCCGGAAGTATCCTGGACCACGAGATGCAGCTTCTCTGCGAAGGGTACTTGCCCTGTTCGGAAGACCACATACCCTTGCTTTCAGGTCCTGAGAAGGTGAAAGGAACAGCCTTCGATTTCCTTGCCAGCAAGCCCATGGGCAGGGATATCGGCAAAGTTGAGGGCGGATATGACCACTGCTTCATCAAGGCGCCTGGACTAGCGGACGATTCTCCTGTCGCCTTCATAAGTGACCCGGAAAGCGGCAGAACGCTTTCCATAGCGACGTCCCAGCCAGCAGTCCAGTTCTATACGGGGAACTCCCTCAAGGGAGAGCGGGGGAAGCGCGGATCGGTCTATCAAAAATATGCAGGATTCTGCATAGAACCGGAATCATATCCTGATTCGCCAAACCGTCCGGATTTTCCTTCCTGCATCCTGCGGCCTGGCAGGACATGGAAAGCTAAAACTATCTATTCGTTTGGATTCTAAGTGGTGGGTTATAAGAAGTGTCCGCGTTGTTATTGCGGACTTATTTCACGCTGAGGGGAAGTGCAATGCTTGAAGAATTGACAAAGCCGATATCCGACCTGAAGGATGAAATTCAGGGCATCTGGGGGCGTCTTTGACGAGCGTTCCCTCGAAAGCTCAATAAAAGAAAAGGAAGACCTGACGGGCGCCCCCGGTTTCTGGGACGATTCCGCCAGAGCGGGAAGGATTTTTTCGCAGATCAAGCAGATAAAAGATCGAATCGATACCTGGAAAAAGCTGGTAACCGACATAGACTCGCTTGAGGAACTGCAGAATATGGCGCTTGAGGAAGGACAGGCTGACATGGAGCCTGATCTGCGCGCTTCCTATGGTGACATAAAACAGCGATTCGATTCGGCCATCGTCCTCGAGCTGCTCTCCGGGGAAGCCGACATATCGGACGCATTCCTGTCTATCCATGCGGGATCGGGTGGAACGGAAGCATGTGACTGGGCTGGCATGCTGCTCAGGATGTATACGCGATGGGCGGAACGAAAAGGCCTCAAGACCGAGGTTATCGACATGCTTGAAGCCGAAGGCGGAATCAAGTCCGCCACGCTGCAGATAAGCGGAACCTATGCCTACGGATTCCTGCGCGGCGAAAGCGGTGTCCACAGGCTGGTGCGTATTTCTCCTTTTGATGCCAACGCGAGGCGACACACATCCTTTGCTTCGGTCTATGTTCTTCCAGTCCTGGACGATTCGATCACGGTGGACATCCGGCCGGAAGATATACGCATCGACACCTATCGTTCGGGAGGAGCCGGCGGTCAGAAAGTAAACAAAACCGATTCGGCAGTGCGGATCACCCACCTTGCAACCGGCATCGTGGTCACCTGTCAGAACGAACGCAGCCAATACAAGAACAAGGATGTCGCGATGAGCGTTCTGAAATCCAGGCTGTATGATTACTACAAACAAGAAAAGGAAAAGGAAAACGCCAAATTCCAGAGCGATAAGAAAGAAATCGCCTGGGGCTCCCAGATTCGGTCTTACGTTTTCCAACCGTATACCATGGTCAAGGATCACCGTACCAAATTTATGGTAGGAAATGTCCAGGCTGTAATGGATGGCGACATCGACCCCTTTATAGATTCGTACCTGCGCTGGAAATGGCAAGGAGGAACGGCGACAGCCGATCTGGAAGATGAAGATTTGTAATTCACCCTTCCGGAAGGGGATCCCGGGATTATGCCTGATGGTTCTATTTGCCTTCCTGGCTGCTTCGCTTTCGGCTCAGCAAACATCTTCTGTTTCCATTGGCGTGGCCAGGTTCATCCAGGTCGCCGACCCCGCTTCTGGCGAGGAGCTTTTTGGCCGGATCGGTGAAGGCGGGCTCGAGGCGCTCGCCGAAGCTGCCGGAAAGGCAATCCCTAACAAGCTGGACAACTCGCTTCCTGCCATTCTGATTTCCAGACTCGAGCCACTTCCATACAGGCTGAGTCCGCAGGATCCTGAGGGGGAGAGCATCCTGACATTCTCCCTTGACAGCAAGAACGGATTGTTCTTGGATTCAGCCTCTTTAGCCACCAAGGGCAGCAGTTTTTTGGCTGGTTTCTATGCGGTCAAGGATGGCAGGATATATCTATGGCTGCTTGGCTTTGCTCCAGCCGGTTCGCTTCCTGAGTACAGCGCAATCGCCTCCTCCGACATTTCGCAGCTCGAAAGTCTGCCCGATTCCCTTCTTGCCGGAATATGCAGTTGGGCTGCAGGCGAAAGACTGAGCCTCCTTGATCTGGACTTAAGGCCTCAGATAACAGATGCGCCGGAGATTCAGATGCAGGTTGGTGATCCTCAGCAGGCCTATATCAGAGGCAAGCGCATTTTTATCCGCGAGTCGGCAGGGTCTTCTGCTTTTATCTTCCAGGTAAAAGCGAAAGGGTTCAAGCCCGCTTCCCTGTCCGCAAGAGCTGACCAGCAGCTTCCTGCTTATCGCAAGGAGGTCCTCAGCCTCGAGTCCGATGGCACGCTACCGAAGCTTGAAGATGCGTTTCATGCAAACACTCTGGCCTGGAGCAAGGAAAAGGCATATAGGAAAAACCTGGACAAGTTCCGCACTTCGCTCGGTTTTTTTGCCATCAGCCTTCCCCTTACCGTTATTTCGATTGGCTGCTTTTCCCAATACTATGAAGCTGCCAGCCGGTCCGGGGAAAACTCTGCCTGGCTCTATGCCAGCGGTGCCGTAACGGCTGTTTGCCTTGGCTCGACAATTGCCTTTCTGGTCAACGCCGGAATAAACCTTGCGGCATGTCTCGGAAATTCGGAATAAAGATGTTAATCTAGGAATTGAACAACAGGATGGTGTGGATATGGGATTTGCCGATAAGCTCAAAGCCTTGTTCAGGCGAAGCGCCCTGGATGAGGAAGCATATGATGATTTGGCCGACCTGCTTGTGGAAGGCGACCTTGGCGCTTCTTTTGCTTATGAAATAGTGGAGAAACTTAAGCAGAAGTGCCGGAAGGACAAGATCTCCGACATGGATGGAGCCCGAAAGGCCCTCAAGGAACTTCTCCTGCCCTATGCAAGGGCCAAATCCCTTGAATTGGACCCGGATCGCCTGAACATTGTCATGATGTTGGGAGTCAATGGAGTGGGGAAGACTACTTCATGCGCCAAGCTCGCTTATTGGGCGACGACGGAAAAGAAAACTGCCAGGGTCATCCTTGCGGCTGCAGACACTTTCAGGGCGGCAGCCGTCAATCAGCTCAAGATACACGGGCAGCGCCTCGGCATCCGCGTTGTCGCCCAAGGTCAAGGCGCCGATTCAGCCGCTGTTCTCTGGGACAGCATCGAAGCAGCAAACGCCGAACATGCCCAGCTTTTGATCGCCGATACGGCGGGCCGGATGCATACGCGTCAGGATTTGCTGAAGGAACTCGAAAAGATGGATCGCATCATTTCTCAGAAGGCTCCAGACGCCCGTTACAGCAAGATTCTCGTGCTTGATGCCACGACAGGGCAGAATGGCATGCGGCAAGCCGAAATCTTCAATGGCGCTGTCGCCATTGATGGCGTCATATTGAGCAAGTATGATTCTACCGCCAAGGGAGGCATGATCCTGAGTCTTGCCAGAGAGTATAATCTTTCGACTATGTTTCTGGGGACAGGAGAAAGATATTCGGATTTCGAGCCTTTCGCTTCGGGGCAATTCCTCGATGAACTCATAGGACTCTGAAGCTCGTGACCATCCAATCGCTGGTTTTTACGGCCAGGCGTTGGGGATTCTCAGCCAAACGCCGCGCCTCGCAAAGCAGGGCGCTTCTCGCAAGTCTTGGGATTGCAGTAGGCGTGATGGCTCTCGTAGTCGTAATGGGGGTCATGGGCGGCCTCCAGAA
>JAJFUL010000168.1 GCA_021372425.1 Spirochaetaceae bacterium | reverse complement strand
CTCTGGATGTTGTCTACAACCATCTCGGGCCGGAAGGAAACTACTTGCAGGACTTTGGCCCTTACTTTACCGACCGATACCGGACGCCCTGGGGTTCAGCCATCAATCTTGATGGACCTGACAGCGACGAAGTCAGGCGATTCTTTATCCAAAATGCGCTCTATTGGGTGACGGAATTTCGCGTGGATGCTTTGCGCCTCGATGCGGTTCACGGGATTTACGATTTTTCCGCGCTCCATTTCCTCCATGAACTGACTTGTGCGGTGCATGCGCAGGCCGAGCGGCTCAATCGCAGGATCTATGTCATTGCCGAGAGTGATTTGAACGACGTACGGCTGATTCGCTCTCAAGAACTCGGCGGCTATGGGCTGGATGCCCAATGGAACGACGATTTCCATCATGCGCTCCACACGCTTCTTACCAGGGAACAAAGTGGGTACTATGAAGATTTCGGAAGTATTCAAGATCTTGCCAAGGCCTTTGCCGAGGGCTTTGTCTATTCAGGGGCGTATTCCCCTGCGCGTCGGCGCCGGCACGGGAACACCTCCAAAACCATAGCCGCGCGCAAGCTCGTGGTCTTTGCCCAGAACCACGATCAGGTGGGAAACCGTCCGAAAGGCGATCGGCTCAGTGCACTGGTCTCCTTTGAAAGTCTGAAGCTGGCGGCTGCCGTGGTGCTCCTTTCTCCCTTCATACCCCTGCTCTTCATGGGCGAGGAATACGGGGAAACTGCGCCGTTTCCCTATTTTGTCAGCCATTCGGACGCGGATCTGAGAGAGGCGGTACGCCGCGGGCGTCTAGAGGAGTTTGCCCACTTGCAGGGGACGGATGAGCCGCCGGACCCCCAGGATGAAGCGACGCTGCGAAGCGCAAACCTGGATCACAACCTGCGGCATCAGGGAATCCATCGCGTCCTGTATGAATGGTACAAGGAGCTGATAAAGCTCCGAAGTGAGATTCGGACTTTCGCCGGTTTGAGCAAGGATCGCATGGAAGTCCTCTGCCTCGAGAGGGAGAGTGTCCTGGTCGTTCGGCGCTGGGGCCGCGAGGGGCAGGTTGCCGCCATATTTCATTTTGGCGACACTCCTGTATCCGTCAATGTCTCCTTGCCTCACGGACGCTGGCTGAAACGCCTGGCGTCGGGAGAGGAACGATGGAATGGTCCAGGCAGCGACCTGCCCGCAGCGCTGTATTCAGATGGAGAAGTATCGGTGACTTTAACTCAAAATGCCTTTCTGCTGGTAAGTCTGCAAAAGGAGTCCTGAATGATGGACCGATTCATTTGTATCCACGGGCATTTTTATCAACCTCCCCGGGAAAGTCCCTGGCTGGAGGCGATCGAGATCCAGGATTCCGCATTCCCGTACCACGATTGGAACGAGCGAATTTCAGCCGAATGCTACGCGGCAAACGCGGTGTCGAGAATCTGGGACACGGAAGGACGAATCGCCCAACTGGTGAACAATTATGCAGGCATAAGCTTCAACTTCGGTCCAACGGTCTTGCTCTGGATGCAGAAGTACGCCACCGATGTCTATGATGCCATCCTGGAAGCTGACAGGCGGAGCGTGGAGAAATTCTTCGGTCATGGAAATGCGTTGGCCCAGGCCTACAATCACATGATCCTGCCGCTGGCCAACAGCCGCGACAAGAACACCCAGATCATCTGGGGAATAAAGGATTTTGAGTATCGCTTTGGACGTAAGCCCGAAGGGTTGTGGCTCCCGGAGACGGCAGTGGACACCGAGAGCCTGGACATCATGGCGCAACACGACATCCGCTTTGCCATACTTGCCCCCAGTCAGGCACGGCAGATTCGGCCCATCGGCGGTGGGGAATGGCAAGACGTGAGTGGTGGAAGAATCGACCCTGGCATGGCCTATCAGGTATCGCTGCCGTCAGGCCGCGCCATGAATCTGTT
>JAJFUL010000166.1 GCA_021372425.1 Spirochaetaceae bacterium | reverse complement strand
GGGAACTGGTGCGGGTGGCGGTGCTGTGCAATAATGCGCGCCCCGGCCTGGGCGACCCGACCGAAGGCGCCCTGCTGGATCTGGCGGATTATCTCGAAATCGACTGGAATGGCGAGCAGACTGGTTTTCCGAGGCAGTGCGCTTTCCCGTTCGAGTCGGTGCGAAAGCGGATGTCCACGATAAACCGGGGCGCCGACGGGCGGGGCTTCGCCTGCGTGAAGGGATCGCCTCTGGAACTACTGGCATGCTGCGATCGCATCATGGACAATGGAGCTCCGCGGCCGATGAACGAGTCAGATAGGGAAAAGATTGCAAAGAATGTAGACAGCCTGGCGGCGGAAGGCTTGCGAACATTGGCATTTGCGCGCAAGGACCTGGGAAAGGATGGAAGCCGGGCGAGTGCTGCAGGTGCAGCCGACACCGAGGCTGCGGCTCTCACGCAGGAAGGCGTCGAGAAAGGGCTCTGCTTCCTCGGTCTGACTGGCATGGAGGATCCGCCCCGGCCGGAAGTTCCTGCTGCAATCGCAAGCTGCAGGAAAGCCGGCATCCGAATCATCATGGTCACTGGCGATTATGGTCTGACGGCGCTTGCGATCGGGCGAAGGATCGGTATGATCCTTCCTGAGGACAAGCCCGAGGACTGCCTCATTTCGGGGCAGGAACTCGAGCGGATGGACGACGAAGTCCTGAAGAAACGCTTGGCTATACCCGGTCCCATCATTTTCGCAAGGACTGATCCGGCGCAGAAGATGCGCGTTGTCGCCTGCCTGAAGGATTTGAAGCAGGTGGTCGCGGTTACTGGCGACGGCGTCAACGACGCCGCCGCGCTCAAGAAAGCGGATATCGGCATCGCCATGGGCAGGGATGTTAACGATGTGGCGAAGGAAGCGGCCAGCATGATCGTACTGGATGGCAATTTCGCGAGCATCGTGGCCGCCGTCGAGGAAGGCCGCGCCGTATACGCAAATATCCGCAGGTTCACCACCTATGTCTTGGCCAGCAACATGCCCGAAATGGCACCCTTCATCATGTTTGCCATGTTCAAATTTCCTCTCGCGCTCACCATCATGCAAATCCTGGCCATCGATCTGGGCACCGACCTGGTGCCAGCCCTCGGCTTGGGAGTGGAAGCGCCCGAACCTGGCATTATGGAAAAACCGCCCCGCGGGCCGCGTGAACATCTGGTTAATCTGTGGGTACTGCTGCGCGCTTATGTATGGCAAGGCGGGATGGAGATCGCGCTGTCACTGGCGGCGTTTTTCCTGGCTTACCTGAATCGCGGGTGGATTCCGGGCACTCCAATGCAGGCCAGTGGCCCCATTTATGCTTATGCCACAACGATGACTCTTGCCGGAATAGTAGCTTGCCAGATCGGGAATGTTTTCTGCTGCAGGACGGACCGGCAGTCGATATTCAAAGTTGGCCCGCTGAAGAACAAGCTTGTGCTCCTGGGTATCGCGGCGGAAATCTGCCTTATTGTCGCCCTCGTCTATGTCCCCTTCCTGCAGGGAATTTTCGGGCTGGCTCCGTTGGCTCTGACAGATTGGGCCGTACTGGCAAGCTTCCCCTTCATCATGCTGGGAACGGAAGAACTACGGAAGCTGGTCATGCGGCAATGGGACAAGCGGAAAGCGGCAGGAAAAAAGGCTGCCGTCTTGGCAAGGTAAACTGGTGCGCACGGGCAGGCTGTCGCTATGGGCTAATCGGCGATGAGCGCGTAGCGACTAGGCGTAAATCATTTAGTTTTGTCCAGGCTTTTAGCTGAGGCTCGGACTATCAGTTCAGGATTCAGTATTATCTGGCGATGTTCATCAAGATCTTTTTCAACCTGATCAAGCAACAGGTTGATGGCATAATGGCCGGTCTGTTCTTTGGGTTGTTGCACGGTAGTCAATGGTGGATTGAGATATTTCGTGGCCAGAATATTATCATAACCGATCACGCTGTATTTCCCCGGAATGCTGAATCCATGTTGCAGCGCAGATTCATAAACGCCAATGGCGATGACATCGCTGAGGGCAAGTATAGCGGTAAAGTCGTCCCGCCCTACACTGTCTCTGTCGGCGAAAATATCATCAATCTGCCTGCAGGTTCCGTCGATGGAAATGGGATTGTACTTTATGAACCTTTCCTGGACTTCAATGCCATGCTCTTGAAGGGTATTTGCATAGCCTTTTCTGAAGTCTTGGGAAGATGGCAGTTTTTCAGGTCCATTGAGAAGCAATATTTTGCGATGCCCTAATTGGATCAAGTATTCTGTCGCAAGCCGAGCGGCTTCCACATGGTCAACATACACACAACTGATATTGGGGTCTGATGGATGGTTATCGATGAAAACGGTTTTCACCTGATCCTCAAGCAACAAACGGATACCGTCGGAGTCTTTGCATACAGGCGATATGATGATTCCCTCGACGCCCTGGGAGATCATGGTAGATATATTCTTCATCTCCAACATTTCGTCGTAACTGGAATCGGAAAGAAGCATAGTATAGCCGCGCTTGTTGAGAACATCGCCGACAGCTTTGTAGATTTCTGAGTAAAAAGGGCTCTGGAGATCGTTGAGGATCATACCGATAAACTTTGTCTTGTTGTCCCTTAAGCTTTTTGCGAGAATATTCGGTTTGTAGTTGGCTCTCCTTGCGATTTCCTTGATTCTTTCCCTGGTCTTTTCATTGATGGCCGGGTCGTCATGCAAGGCTTTCGCCACAGTAGAAAAAGAAACATTGGCCTGTTGAGCAATGGACTTGATGGTTATCCGCTTTGTGTTTTTTGAGTTCATAAGATTCAGAATAATGTTACAATATGGCTTACAACGTTGTCAATCGTGAGTTTGAAAATAGCTATAAATGGGCAAAAATCAGTATGGATAGCCAATTTTGTATCTATTCGGCAGGCGAATTACCGCAAAATAAAAACTTGACAACCCACATGAAGGGTGTATAATTAATAAAAATTACAACGTTGTAATTTTGAGATGCATGACGGCTTTATACCGGATTGGCTTGGAAAACGGTCCGAAGGGCCGAGAGGTATTTGTTTTGAGAAAGGCTCTCTTCTTCAGGCTTAAGCCGGGGGCGGCCGATGAGTATGCAAGAAGGCATTCGGCCATCCCCTCTGAAATGCGCGCTGTGCTGACGGAAGCTGGCTACAGAAATTATTCGATCTGGCGAAAGGACGATCTTCTATTTGCCTATTTTGAGCTTGAAAATGAGGAATATGCAGCAAAAGTACTTGAAAG
>JAJFUL010000137.1 GCA_021372425.1 Spirochaetaceae bacterium | reverse complement strand
GACGCATCCAAGGCAGGGTATGGGAAGGTGAGCCAGGCGCTTCGCTGCTTGTAACAATAGTTATTCCTGCGGCAGCGGTTTCGGGCTCGCCCGGTGGGATACAGTCCTTCCCCCTCAAGGTGGGCCTGGCGGTCCGGTCTGGGCTCGAATCACTGGCTGCCCCCCATCTGCACCAAGATCTTTTTCTGCTGAAGTGGCCAAACGATATCATGGGCTATACCTCCGGTCGGGGCAAGCAGAACTATACGAAAATCTGCGGCATCCTGTGCGAGGCGATCTCAGGCTGGTTGCTCGCGGGGATTGGAATAAACCTCAGATATGGAGCATTCCCGCAAGGCTTGGCGGGCAAGGCAAGTTGCCTGGAAGAAGTTTTTGCCTCTGCAGGCCTTCCCGGGACCGGCACCGAGACTGCCGATTTCGAAACAGGGACCCTGGCGAGGAGCATCGCAGGGCTCCTCGAAGGTGAATTGACGAATGCGGGCTGGAAAAAAGACTATGAGGGCAAAATGTGGGAAAAAGGGAAACTCGCATCCTTCACGGAAGGCCATCCCGGCCATGGCCTTGTGCTGCAGGGGATTATCGAAGGCATCGATGATGAGGGAAAACTGGTCCTCCGGCATCAGGATGGCAGCTGCGGGGCATATCTGTCCGGCGAAATCTCATTTGCCCTGGCAAATCCCGCCTGAAAACCTGCCGCCAGCGAGGGCCGATGACCGGACTGGCGGCGCTGCCGTCGAAGACCGGATCACAAGGCGCGTGGGAAGGTAAACGCGGGGTGGCTGGGGCCTTGTCCCTTTCACGAGGGAGATAAGCATCTCCCCTGCCTGCCTGCCATATTCAGCGCCATCCACATGGATTGTAGTCAAGGCAGGGCTGAGAAACCCCGACGGGGGAATATCATCCATGCCGACTATCGAGATATCGCGCGGAATTTCCACGCCTTTATCGTGCAGCGCAGCAATCGCGCCAATTGCCACCGTATCATTGCCTGCAAAGATCGCGGTAAAATCGTCAGCTCTTTCCAGAAGCTCGCTGGCCGCGCGATAGCCGCTTTCATGGCTAAAATCGGCCCACGCCACGAGCGTCTTGTCGACCGCAATGTCCGCCTGTGCCAGCGCCTCGCAATATCCCTTGTACCTGCTGGCTGCGGTGAGATAATTTTCCGGGCCATAATTGAGGCAGGCGATCCGCCGATGTCCCTCGGAAATCAGGTATTCAGTCGCCTGTAGCGCAGCATGGCGATTGCTGAAACCGACCCCGCATGCCTTGGGGTTTGGCCACCCCGGGCCGACAATGACAGGGAAATCTGCATCGATAAGCGCATTTATCTGCTCCTCATCTTCCCGTGGGTTCAATATGAAAAGGCCATCGATCGAATTTTCATGCACCATATCCATATAGGCATCCGGCCTTGACGGATCCTCGATGGCATAAACCAGGAGGTTGAATCCATTCTGATGACATACCTCGTTGAGACTTGATAGTATCTGCGGGATGAAGGCATCCACGCGCAAATGGACGGCGGATGGAAGCACGAAGGCGAGCGCATGGCTCTTGCCGCTCGCCAGATGCCTGCCGGCGGCATTGGGAACATACCCTAGCTCTTTCACCGCGAGCAGCACGCGTTCCCTTGTCTCAGGCGCAATGGCCATCTGCACGCTTTTCTTGTTGAGCACAAACGATACCGTGGCGATGGAGACTCCAGCCTTCCTCGCCACATCCTGCATGGTGATTTTGCCTGCCCTCACTTGATGCATACTCCTTTTTCCATTGACAGACTGGAATTTCAATTATACGATTTTAACAGCACTTAAGCGTTTTAGTAAAGTGCCAGGTTTACCAGAAAAGGGGGAGTCTTCATGAAACGCGCCTTATTTGTTCTGATGACAATCGCAGTCGTCTTCATCGCTGTCCCGAACCTTTCGGCAGCTGATGCAAAAACAGTCACGGTATGGTGCTGGGATCCAAACTTCAATGGCTATTCAATGAAGCAGGCAGCAGCTGTCTACAACAAGTCGCATCCTGAAGTGACGATCCAGATTCTCGATGTGCCTGAAAATATCGAAGGCAAAATCGAAGCAGGCCTGCAGGCTGGAGGCGCAGGACTGCCGGACATCGCCCTTTTCCAGGACTATGTCATCGAGAAATTCATTGCCAATTACCCTAACGCTTTCGTTGATCTCAAAGCCGCAGGCGTCGACTATTCAAAATTCGCCGCCTACAAGCTCGGCCCAATGACCGAAGGCGACAAGATTTACGGCATACCTTTCGATACGGGTTCCACTGGACTTTGGCTCCGGTCTGACTATATCAAGGCAGCGGGGCTCAATCCTGACAGCTACCAGAAGAACATGACCTGGCAGGATGTCATCAACCTGGGTGTCGCCATCAAAGCCAAGGGAGGCAAGCCACTCATCGCCTACGACACGACAAGCTTCGATACTCTCAGAATCATGGTACAGTCGACAGGCACCCAGTTCTTCAACAAGGACGGAAGCCTGAACCTCCGCACTCCGGCCATGGAAAAATCGCTTGGCATTCTCAAGGAACTGAACGACAAGGGTCTGCTGTTCAAGGCCGAAGGCTGGAACAACTGGGTTGCGGCCTTCAACAACGGAGACACCATCGGGCTCCTCAACGCCATCTGGATAATCGGAACGCTGAAATCGCAGCCGACCAACGCAGGCAAGTGGATGGCTGTGCCCACGCCGCGAATTGAAGGCGTACAGGGAGCCAGGAACGCGAGCAACAATGGCGGATCCAGCTGGTATGTTTTCTCTTCCAGCAAAAACAAGGCAGTGGCCGTCGATTTTCTGAAGTCCGTCTGGGCCAGCAGCAGTCCCGATGCACTCAACTTCTACAACACCATCCTGAAGGGCGCCGGCGCGATGGGCACGTACCTGCCAAGCCGCACAGGCTCCAACTATACGGCACAGGACGCTTTCTTCTACAAGCAGCAGCCTGTCTACAAGGATTTTGCCGTCTGGATGGAGAATGTACCTACGCTTCTCTACACTCCCAACTATGTTGCGATGCGCGATGCAATAAAGAATGCAATACTTCTCATGTTCAAGGGCGACCTCAAGACAGTGAACGACACCATCGGCCATGCTGAAGAGGAATACAAGCAGGTAACCGGAAACTAGCAGGCAGTGCTTTAAAAACAGCAAAAACTGCAGTTTCATCCCGTCCGGGGTGGAACTGCAGCCTTACTGACCCGGCAACAAGTCAGGAGGAACAAAGTGAACAAACGAGGCGCATCCTCGCGATACCTCAACAGAGTGGGATGGCTCATGATTGCGCCAGCCATCATCCTCTATGCGGTCTTTAACCTTTATCCAATTCTGTCGTCATTGGGCATGGTCACGCGCAAATGGCAGGGCATGCGCGTCACCT
>JAJFUL010000136.1 GCA_021372425.1 Spirochaetaceae bacterium | reverse complement strand
TCGAAAATGGCGAAGACAACCATGACGGCGCCGACATCAATTGGTCATGCAACCACGGCGTTGAGGGTGAAACTGCGGACCCGGTCATTCAGGCTGCGCGAAATCGCCAAGTGAAAAATTACCTGGCGACACTGCTGTTGTCCGTGGGCACGCCGATGCTTCTGGGTGGCGACGAACTCCGCCGCACGCAGCGCGGCAACAACAACGCCTACTGCCAGGACAATGAGATCAGCTGGTATGACTGGAGCCTGCTGCAGCCCCACGCCGACATCTGGCGGTTCTGCCGCGAGCTGGTCGCTTTCCGCAAGAACCATGCCGCGCTGCGTCGTCAAGAGTTCTTTACCGGCCAAGACAGAGACCATAACAGCCTGCCCGACATAGCCTGGTACGATGAGCACAAAAAGACGCCCGACTGGTCTTCGATAAGCCTGACGCTGGCGGCCCTCATCGATGGTTCGAAGGCCGAAACAGGAGACATTGGGGCCAATGGTGCCTATGGAGCCGACTCCGACTGTGACTTTTATTTCATGTTCAACGCCTCGGTAAATCAAGTCGACTTCCAGCTGCCCAGACAGCCTCGCGGCAAACCCTGGCAGAAAGTCGTCGACACAGCCGCCGAAGCTCCATACGACATCATCGGTGCAGCTCCTTATGGATCATTACCATCACAGAAATCCTGCATTGTTGCGGCATCTTCTTTCGTCCTTCTCGTCGCAGAAGGCTGACACAAGGGTGATCTGAAAGCTCGCTCAGGCCGATCCTGAGTTTCTTGCCTGTACGCAAAATCATTCGTATATTCTTCTCGTAGAATAATGAAACGGAAAATGGAGAGTGATCCGGCTGCGCTGCTCAGGCAAGGCTTAAAGGCCCTGGGGAATCATCGGCCCGACAAGGCAATACCACTGTTTCGCGCTGCCGTTGACAGACTCCCCCCCGAGGCACCTCTGGATTTGTCGCGAACCCTTTACTGGCTGGCAGTTTCACTGCAGCAAATGGGTCAAAGCGACCTTGCGCTGCGGAGTCTTGCTACGGCGCAGAAAGTCCGGCCCCGCGGGTTGGCGCGCCGGGTATACCTTCGATCCATCAATGAATACGGCATGGCTAAGCGAGCCACTTCCGAGCTGGATGATTTTTTCGCCTTCATGCACCTGCAGCTTGCAAAATACCTCGGCCGAAAGTCAGGAAAGCGCTTCACATCTTACGATGAGCATGAAGCTGTCATGCATACCTTATTTGCGGCATGGAAGACGTTGCAGGCATCCGGTCTGTTGACAGAGCGCAGTTGCGATGAAAAGGCCATCCTGTTTCGTCGTATCCAGCCCTCCTTCCCCACGCTGACTGGCAAATCCATAAACCTGCCCAGACTTTCGCCTGCAAAAACTCCAGGGAAGCCGTCAGGTCAGCGTTGTCCATGCGGATCAGGCCTGTCCTACCTTCAATGCTGTGGGCGAATCCAGAGCATCAAGGAACTTCTCTAGTCGTTTATCAATCCCAATCGTACAAAAATTTCCAATCGAAATGCTCGCCCTTCCCTTAAGCTGTTTCTAAATGAAACACTTCCGGCGGCTTTTTCTGCCACTATGTCATTTTGACACACAAGCGCAGATAGTTTGCCGTCGAGGCCGCCTGCGGAGGTCCTTTCTGCGCAGAGCAGCGCGGTGACCACAAAGAGCGGAGTTTAATTATTTATTTATGTCATAAATAAATATTGAATTTTATAATATTTCTGCCACAAATAGTATATTATGGCACACTTCTTGCGGTAAATATTGTATGCAAGGAGTTCCAGCAATGAACGAAAAATCCAGGCACACTGTTAAAATTGAAAGCAATCCATCAGACGAAAACATATTGTCCATGTATCTCAAGGAGATCAACAGGGTTCCGCTTCTCACCAGGGAACAGGAGAACGACTATGCAGAGAAAGCCGCAAAGGGCGACAAGGCTGCAAAGGATATCCTGATCAAGTCCAACCTCCGTTTCGTAGTCAATGTAGCCAAAAAATATCAAAACCAGGGATTGCCGCTATCAGACCTCATATCCGAGGGCAATATCGGCCTCATGAACGCCATCGACCGCTATGATGTCAGCAAAGGCTATCATTTCATCTCTTACGCCGTCTGGTGGATTCGGCAAGCTATCCTGAAAGCCATCTGCGAGAAGAGCCGCATGATCCGCCTTCCCCTCAACAGGGCCAACGAGCTTGTGCAGATCGAAAAAGCCAGAAAGAACTTCGAAGGTGTCTCGGAAGAAAACGAGATCACCGAAGTGGCCAAGTACCTTAACATGGATCCCGAACATGTCGCTGAAATTCTTGCGGTTTCGAAGGAAATGGTATCGCTCAGCAGCCCGGTCCACGACGAGAAAAATGCAAGCGTGATCGGTGATTTCGTAGGGAATGATGCCTATCAGAGCCCGGAGAACTACGCCGATGAGCTGAACTTGAAAGAAGACATCAACAAAGTGCTCTCTTCCTTGACGATCAAGGAACGCCAGGTAGTCGAATATCGCTTCGGTCTCAACGGGAAGCGTCCGATGAGCCTCAAGGAGATCGGGGATCACATGAATCTTACGAAGGAGCGAATCCGCCAGATCGAAAAGGCCGCGCTCAAGAAGATTTCGGTACCGGAAGTCAAGGAACAACTGGAAGCATACGTTGCATAAACGTATTTGATATAGTTTCCCTGCATTGGCGGCGCATTCTTGATGCGCCGCTTTTTTTTGCCCCCTCGGTATGCTATAACGCAATACGCACAAAGGAGTATAGAGCATGCAGTTTGCCGTGTATTGCGAGGCGCGCCGTCAACGGATAGCCGAAAGTCTTGAGGCCGCTTTTGCCCAAAAAATAACAGAATGTGGTTCCGCGGCTGGGGATTCTGCATGGACCTTGCTGCAGCTCAGGGATTTTGCCATCGGCGGCAAGATGGTGCGGGGCATTCTGGCTTGCCTTTCCTACGAAATGTTTGCTCAAACCAAGCAGCAGGACTCAGCGCGGGCAGGCGAAGCTGCGGCTCCAATCCGCCTGGCAACGGCGCTGGAGCTTATACAGGCCGGGCTCCTCGCGCACGACGACATCATGGACAAGGACGACATGCGTCGGGGCAGGCCCACGCTGCACAAAACGTTCGGTCAGCACAACAAGTCGGAACAGACAGGCGAAGCACTGGCCTTGTGTGCCGGAGATATATGCTATTTCATGGCATTGAAAGAACTTACTTCATTTCAGATAGGTATGGGAGAGCTTTTTTCCAGAGAGTTGACGAGCGTCTGTCTTGCACAGATGGAAGATGTAAGAATAGGCAATTCTGATGTGATTCCCACTCTGGATGAAGTGCTTTCCATGTATCAGTACAAGACTGGCAGATATACAATGGTCCTACCCTTACAGGCCGGAGCGCTAGCAGCAGGCCGAAAGGACAGCCTTCCCCTATTGGAGGAAATCGGACTTAACCTGGGAATTCTGTTCCAGATAGAAGATGATCGTCTTGGGCTTTTCGGCGATGCAGGCAAACTTGGAAAGCCGGTTGGATCCGATATCCGCGAAGGAAAGAAGACACCGTATGTTCTCTTCCTGCTGGAGGCTTTGCCAGAGGCGGAAAAGCAGGACTTTCTGCAGATTCTTGGCAGGCAGGACTCGGCAACCCCCGAAATTGAGTATGTCCGTTCTTTGGTAACAAAATATGGTATTGATCAGAAAGTCTATACTCTTGCCGCGGGGTATGCAAAAAAAGCTCAAGTTTCGCTGCAGAAGCTCACCAAGGAAATGCCGGACATCGATCTGGAAAAGGCTGACCTTTTGAGCCAGTTCCTGGATTCTTCGCTGTCAAGGACGAAATAGACTCATGGAATTCTTACCGGTCCTTTCCCTGCCGGTCATTAATTAAGGGGGCGCCGGCCGGAAATGTTTCACGTGAAACATTTCCGGCCGGC
>JAJFUL010000133.1 GCA_021372425.1 Spirochaetaceae bacterium | reverse complement strand
TGTCGTATGGAGCTTCGGCGGCTGTGTCGACGACTTTCTGCCAGGGTTTGCCGCGAGGCTGTCTGGGCAGCTGGAAGTCGACTTGATTTACCGAGGCGTTGAACATGAAATAAAAGTCACAGTCGGAGTCGGCTCCATTGGCCCCAATGTCCCCTGTTTCGGCCTTCGAACCATCGATGAGGGCCGCCAGCGTCAGGCTTATCGAAGACCAGTCGGGCGTCTTTTTGTGCTCATCGTACCAGGCTATGTCGGGCAGGCTGTTATGGTCTCTGTCCTGGCCGGTAAAGAACTCGTGACGGCGCAGCGCGGCATGGTTCTTGCGGAAAGCGACCAGCTCACGGCAGAACCGCCAGATGTCAGCGTGGGACTGCAGCAGGCTCCAGTCATACCAGCTGATCTCGTTATCCTGGCAGTAGGCGTTGTTGTTGCCGCGCTGCGTGCGGCGGATTTCGTCGCCACCCAGAAGCATTGGCGTGCCCACGGACAACAGCAGTGTCGCCAGGTAATTTTTCACCTGGCGATTTCGCGCAGCCTGAATGACAGGATCCGCAGTTTCGCCCTCAACGCCGTGGTTGCATGACCAATTGATGTCGGCGCCATCATGGTTGTCTTCGCCATTTTCGAGATTATGCTTTTTCTCATAGGAAACGAGGTCGTTCAAGGTGAAGCCGTCGTGGGCAGTGATGAAATTGATGGAATGGAAGGGCTTACGGCCGTCGCGGAGGAAAAGATCGCTCGAGCCGGTGATGCGCGTGGCCAGGTGGCGGGCCGAATCCTTTTCGCCATTCCAGAAGCGGCGGACGTCGTCGCGGTACTTGTCGTTCCATTCCGCCCAGCGTCCGCCGGGGAAGGAGCCGACCTGATATGCCCCGCCTGCGTCCCAGGCTTCGGCTATGATTTTCGTGTTGCGCAGCAGCGGATCCTCGGCGATAGACTCGATGACAGGCGGATTTTCGAGCAGGTGCCCTTCTGAATCGCGTCCAAGGATCGAGCCAAGATCGAAGCGAAAGCCATCGACGTGCATGTGGACGACCCAATAGCGGAGGCATTCGCGGATGAGCGTGCGCATGACGGTTTGATTGCAGTTCAGCGTGTTGCCGCAGCCGGAAAAGTTTTTGTAAAAGCGCTTGTTCTCATCGAGGATATAATAGATCGAGTTGTCCAGGCCCCGGAAACTCACCGTGGGGCCAAGTTCGTTGCCTTCCGCCGTGTGGTTGAAGACAACGTCGAGGATCACCTCGATCCCTGCCTTGTGCAGCTCGCGGACCATGCGCTTGAATTCGCGCACCTGCCGCGATGGATCGTCGCCAGGATGGGGTTCGCCATCGACATAGGCATAGGAAGCCTTGGGCGCAAAGAAGGCGAGCGGAGAGTAGCCCCAATAGTTGGACAGCAGTTGGCCGGTCTCCGGGTTGCGCCTGAAGCGCTCGGTCGAGTCGAATTCCTGTATTGGCAGCAATTCGATGCTCGTAATGCCGAGCCTGTTGAAGTATCCGGCCATTTCGGAGACGCCGCGATACGTCCCGGGGTGTTCGACTGGCGAGGCATTGCCCCGCGTCAGCCCTCGGGCATGGGTCTCGTAGATAATGCAGTCCTTCAGGGGGTAATTGAGCGGGGAATCGCCTTCCCAGTCGAATTTATCATCGACTACGACGCATTTGGGGAGGGAGGAATCATCGCGATGGTTTGAAAAAGAAAGATCGGCATCGCTCTGGTCGGGCTTATAGGCGATGGCAGCTTCGAAATTCAGGACGTCATCGGTGAGTGCCTTGGCATAAGGGTCGATGAGCGCGCGGTTTCTGTTGAAGCGGTGCCCTTCGAGGGGGCTGAACGGCCCCTCTGCCCGCCACAGGTAAAGCGTGTTGACGCCCAGGCCTTCGATCAGACAATGCCAGATGTCGCCGGTTTTGTTCTGGACAGGATCCAGGGCGAGTTCATAGGCAGGGCTCGCATCGTGCGCATTTTCATAAAGACAGAGGTATAGTTGCGTTGCATTCCGCGAAAAGATCGAAAAATTAACGCCGTTGTGGACGATCGTGGCACCAGGTTCCAGGGGATTGCCTGGCAGGAGTCTGATGCCGGAAGCTGGAATAATCATAATACCGCCAGAGCGAATCAGATTTTCTTGAATGCTACAACGGCGTTTTGCCCTCCAAAGCCCATCGAATTCTTTATGAAAGCGCGGACAGGAACATTGACACCTTTGTTGGGAACATAATCCAGATCGCACTCTGGGTCCGGATTGTCGAGATTGATGGTAGCATGCACGAAATCGCTGTTCATGCCCAGTATGCCGGCGATGGATTCGATTGCGCCAGAGGCGCCGATCGTGTGGCCGGTCATCGATTTGAGACTGGCGACCTTGAGTTTGTAGGCATGTTGGCCAAAAGCGCTCTTGATTGCCTTTGTTTCTATTGGATCGTTCAGCGGAGTCGATGTCCCGTGCGCGCTGACGAAGTCGATGTCTTCCGGCTTGAGGCCGGCATCATCCAGCGCGAGGCTGATCGCATGCGCGACGCCGCGGCCTTCAGGGTCCGGCGCGGTCAGATGGTGAGCGTCGCAGGTGGACCCGAACCCCGCCACTTCGGCGTAGATTTTAGCGCCGCGCGCCACGGCGTGTTCATATTCCTCCAAAATGAGGACGCCGGCCCCTTCCGCCATGACGAAGCCGTCGCGATCCCTGTCAAAGGGGCGCGATGCCTTTTCTGGCGCGTCGTTGCGGACTGAAAGGGCCTGTATGTTGATGAAGCTCGCCATGCACATGCGGACCACGCTGGCTTCGGCGCCGCCTGCGAACATCATGTCGGCGTAGCCTTCCCTTATGAAGCGCATGCCCTGGCCAATAGCATCCGTACCTGCGGCGCATGCCGTAACCACGCACTGGCAAGGACCGTGAAGATTGAGGGTCATGGCTATCTGTGCAGGCCCAAAATTCGCAAGGCCTTTGGCCACGGTCAGGGGCGGAACCCTCGACGGTCCCCGCTCGGCCAGCCGCATGACAGCTTCCTCGATGCTCGTGGAACCGCCTTCGCCCGTTCCGATACAGACTCCTGTGCGTTCCGGATCGAGTTCCTCCTTGGCAAGGCCCGCATCCATGAGCGCTTCGACGGCGGCATAGACCGAAAACTGGGCATAGCGATCCATCTTTTTTGCTTCTTTTGGATCGATATGCTTGGTTGGATCGAAATTTTTAACTTCTCCGGCAAATTTTACGCTGAGGTCGGATGTGTCGATCGCCGTAATCGGAGCGATTCCGGATTGGCCGTTCTGTACAGCCGACCAGAACGTAGGCACATCATTCCCAATGGGGCTCACAAGACCCATTCCCGTGACAACTACTCTTCTTCTTTCCATGTTACATTCCCATTCCGCCATCGACAGGCAGTACGACTCCCGTTATGAATGATGCGAGTGGAGAGCAGAGGAAAAGGGCGACATTGGCCACCTCTTCCGCTTTTCCGGCTCTTCCGAGAGGGATTGTCGCCATCAGCCTTTCCCGGAATTCTTCGGGGATCTTCGCCGTCATCGAGGTGTCGATGAATCCCGGCGCGATCGCGTTCACCCTTATGCCGCGCGAGGCGACCTCGCGCGCGATGCTTTTAGTGAGCCCGATCAGGCCGGCCTTCGAGGCGGAGTAATTGGCCTGCCCGCTGTTTCCCTTGAGCCCGACAATGCTGGATACATTGAGTATGCAGCCTTCCTTTTGCCTGAGCATTGCGCGGATAACCGATCGCGAGGCGAAGAAGGCGCTGGACAGGTTGGTGGAAAGGACGGCGTTCCAGTCATCGGTCTTCATCCGCATGAGGAGGCCATCCCTCGTTATCCCGGCATTGTTGACGAGGACATCGATACGTTCATCCCTTGCAAGGATTTCGTTGACAGCCCCATCGATAGAGGATTCATCCGAAACATCGCAGGCGATCCATACTGGCTGCTGCAATGGGGCGGCGAATTTCTCCGTCTCGGCTGGTTCCGTACGGGAGAGCGCATAGACCTTGGCTCCTTCCGAAGCAAACCGGGCGACGATCGCGGCGCCAATGCCGCGCGATGCGCCCGTCACGACGCAAATCTTGTCCTTCAGCAGTAATTCCATAATGAAGACCTTCACTTATAGGGAAATTGACGCCAGGGCGTCAAGGGTATCACAGGGGTGGCAGACAATCGACGATTCCGTCGATTTCCATAGACCGGCAAGAACGGTTCCCGGACCGGTCTCGAGGCAGCAGTCGAAACCTTCGGCGGCGATGGAGGCCTCTTCTGTCGTCCAGAGGACGGGGCTGATAACCTGCGCCACGGCGAGCGACTTCGCTTCTTTTCCGGTCAGCACGCGCTTTCCGGTCACGTTCGAGAAAAAGGCGATTCTCGGGTCCTGGAAAGTGACTTTTCCGACGACCTCCGAAAAGGCGTCATGAGCCCAGGCCATCAGAGGCGAATGGAAGGCGCCCGAGACTTTCAGCCGGACGACGCGCCTTGCACCGGCCGCCTTGAGCTTTTCCTCCGCAAACTCGATTTCTGTGGTCGTCCCCGACAGGACGGACTGGGTGGCGCTGTTGTAATTCGCTATCCATACATGCTTCAGGCCGGCCTCATCCAGGGTCTGCTGGATTTTTTCGGGGGGCATGAAGAGGACCGCAGTCATCGTCGAACTGCCCGACCGGCGCCCTGATTCATCCATAAGCCGACCCCGCTCTGAAACGAGATGAAACATGTCGGCAAAGGAGATGATGCCAGCTTCGGCAAGGGCCGGATACTCGCCGACCGAAAAGCCGGCGCAACCAGCTGGCTGCATGTCATGTTCCCTGGCACTGAGTGCTGCGGCTGCTCCCGCAAGGGCGATGGCAAGCTGGGTATTCTGGGTCTGCTTGAGCGTTTCTTCATCACTTTCGAAAAGCAGCTTCCTCATGTTGGTGCCGGAGATTTCCGAAGCCAGGTCGAAAAGTTCCCGCACGGCCTTGCTCGTCTCGAAAAAGTCCTTTGCCATGCCAGGATACTGGGCCCCTTGCCCGGGAAAGAGAAAACAGTTTTTCAAATTTTTCCTCCTGAACCAACATGACTGTATCCGGATAAGCTTTCGAAATCATTATGCAGCAAAAATCCCAAAGAATAAAGCCTAAAAACAAACGGCGCCTGCAGCGTGCATCGCCGGGAAGCGTCTGCTATAATGGACTGCATATGAGACAAGCTCAGACCGAGCGGCTGATCGCCGTCATAAAATCGATTCCGGCCGGTTGCGTGTGCAGCTATGGCATGCTTGCCGCGCTGGCTGACTATGGCCAGGGGCCACAGAGCGCAAGGCAGGTCGCCCGTATTCTTTCCTCGCTCTCTGAAAAGGAAGACCTGCCCTGGTGGCGTGTCGTTCGCAGAAACGGCTCCATCGCGCTTCCTGAAGGCGGCGGATTCGAACTCCAGAAAGAGTTGCTTCATAGCGAAGGCGTCGAAGTTGATGCGCGCGGCGTCGTCGATTTCGCGCGAGTGCTGTGGCCGCCTCAATCAGCCTGATGGAAGCTGTGCACGCCAACTGAGCCGAAGCCGATGGCCTGGAAACGTTCCTCGTATTCGGCGGGCACGAGGAGCGAATCGAGATAGATGGCAAAAACGCCTTTCTCCGCAAAGCTTGCCGTGAGCCTGTCGAGGAGAAGCGAGGCGATGCCCAGGTCGCGATATCCTTCCTGCACGAAGACGAAGCGTATCCTGCCCATGGCGTGTCCTTCGTGGTTTTCCATGACGCCGAGAATGAGACCGATAGGCAGGCTTCTTTCGTCCTCGATCCAGGCGCCCAATCCAGTCGCTTCGCTGTCCTGGCCATGAATCAGGTCCAGCAGCGATTCCCTCTCCATCGAGATGAGGGCCGGCGGGAGCGAATTCCTGTTTTCCAGGCAGTCGGCGTCGATGATCGGCTCCACTTCGAAGGGGAGTTCGGCGAAAGGTGCGATAGATACCAAGAAATCCGTCAGCAAAAGATCCTGGGTTTCCTCCGGCTCATCGGGAAGGCGCATGAGGCCGTTCGCTTCCCTGATTTCGTTGAGCCAATCCTGTATCCGTTGCCGCATGTACCTGGCCTTGAAATCGAGAAAAGACTTCTCCGCATTTGGCCATTTGGAAAGGATCTCTTTGAAGGTCTTAAATACCTTTTTGCCCCTGCACAGGGCCTGGGAAAACTCGGCTTTCAGTTCGGGGTTCCGCGTGGAGGCGGCGAAGAGCTCCATCATCCTGAAGCCGTCCGCGGAACTCCATTCGGGAGGAGGCACGAGGCGGTCGATTTTCTCGCCATCCGCATCGAGAAGCTCCGCCTTGGAAACCAGCTCGCCGTCGGCGCAATCCACGAAATAAGCCTTTGACTGGTCTTCCATCGCGAAAATGATCCGTTCGAGAATAGTGTCGGTAAGCTCGAACATGGGAATATCCCCCTTCTTTTCCAGTGTATTCGATACTCTCCCGGAAGTACAATCGATGGACGCCGATCTGCAGGTCGGATATACTTCATAAAAACAATGAAAGCCAATATGCATCTCCATTCGCAATACTCGGACGGCAGCCTTTCGCCACAGGACATTGCGCGCAGCGCTGCCTCCCTCGGCATCGAGCTGGCGGCGGTGACGGATCACGATACCATGGGCGGTTCCGATTTCTTCACGGCTGAATGCGCCCGGCTCGGAATCCAGGGGATCACTGGCTGCGAAATCGATGTCGTCGAGCCGAGTATCGACTACAAAAGCGAACTTTTGGCATATTTCCCTGACAAGGCTGTCGCGGATTGCCCCAGCACTGCGAGGCTGCTTTCGCAGGCGCAATCTGAACGGAAGAAGCGAATCGAGTACTATATCTACTGGGCACAGATCATTTTCAAAAGACCGGACCTGAGTTATTCGGACATTTTAAGGGAAAGGATGGTCCGGGACTACGGCGTCATCGACCCGCCGGCTGGCGCTGCGGACGGTGCAATGCCCGACCTTTCGGTGCTGGAAGGTCTCTCGTGGAGCAAGGTCGATCTCTTCCTTTACCTGCGGTGCAAAGGCCTGATTCCCTCGTTCTTGAACTACCGAAGATTCAAGAAGGAATGGTTCGTGCCGGGGCGCTTCCCGAAATACCGGCTTTCGAAGCCCAAAATTCGCGACGTCGTACACGCGGTCCATGAAGATGACGGCTTCGTGGTCGTCCCTCACATCGGGCACCTCTGGAATGACGAAATCGAGGACATGGAGAACGACGCGAAGCATTTCGACTCCCTGCTTTCGTATTTCAGGGAGGCTGGAGTTGATGGTATCGAACTCTACTGGTATTCTGGCAAAAAGAAGACGCAGGAGATCAACGATTTCGTGGAGGCGCACGCGAAGCCGGCCGGTTTCCTGTTCACCTATGGTTCCGACTGTCATGGGCCGGGCACCGACAAGTGCACGATTGACAAGTTCTGGGGCGATTTTGTGGGGTTCGGACGCAAGGAGTGAGTATGGGCCATGTGGTCGTCCCGGAGGCGGAAGCCATTCTGGACAAGGAATTCAAGGTTCTGGACAAAGGTTTCGTGCGGCTTGTCGATTATATGGGCGGCGATGCGCGGATCGTCCAAGCCGCGCGCGTGTCCTATGGCGAGGGAACGAAAAGTTACCGCGAGGATGCCTCTCTCATCGACTACCTTCTGCGGCATGAGCATACCTCTCCTTTCGAGCAGGTTATCCTGACGTTCCATGTAAAACTGCCGATTTTCGTCGCGCGGCAATGGATCCGCCACCGGACGGCGCGGGTCAACGAGATGTCCGGGCGCTACTCGATCATGAAGGATGAGTTCTACGTTCCGGCGCC
>JAJFUL010000130.1 GCA_021372425.1 Spirochaetaceae bacterium | reverse complement strand
ATGCTTCCATCCTCCGCAAGCAAATCGCGCATCAGGATAAGGCGCTCATAAATCATCGCGATAAAGCTGTCCGCGCCCTTGCCCCAGGTGTCGCGGTAGGCTAGTTCCTCGAGCACGTTGGGTTCCTTCGTGAAAGTCTCGTCGCCGATCTCGATGTTCATGGAGAAGTCCGCGCCCACGTCGAAGGGTGGATCGATGTAGATCAGCTTGATGCCGCCGTTTTTCTCGATCTCCTCCCGCATGGGACCGTTTTTGAGCGAAGAAAGGATGAGTTTATTGTCGCCCCAGATGAGCTTGTTCGTCCACCCCGACTTCTGCCGGCCCCGGAAATCGAACAGCTCGCCCTGCAAAGATGAATCCTCCGGTTTCTCCTTCCTCGGCTCGTCGATCTGCTCGATCACCTGAAAGGGAAGCACGATGTTACACACCTCGTCCGTCTTGCCGTTCCAGACCAGCTCCACCTCGCGCTTGTCGTCAAAGAGGAGAAAACGATATTTGTCCGGCAGCGGCTTCCCCGCCTCCACGAGTTTTACGACTTCGCGCTGTTCGGCGTCGGTGAGTTTCATTCTGAACCTTCATTCAAATCTGCAGCGTATATCGTGAGGAGTAGTTCGGTGTCATCGATAAGCTTATATACAGGCTTTTTACCGGACAATGTCGTACTTTCCTGTAAAATTATGGGAACACCTTCTCCCCGTTTATCCATCATAAATTGACGTTTGACTTCCGGTTGCGCTGCAGCATCCACAGGACAGCGGTTCAAAAGGCTGCTAATGGTCTCGTTTCGCGTTGACTGTCGCAACGGCATGCTCTCTATGGTCATGCTGTTGGGCACCGTGCCGGGAGAATACAGCTCAAGCCGATCGTCGAACATGAAAAGCCTGATCTTCGATCCCGCTATGGAATAATCGCGATGAGCCACGGCGTTCACCAGCGCTTCAAAGACCGCGCGGATACTGTACTGTGGAGTCTCTTCTCTTCCGGGGTTCTTGACGGCCATGATCTTCATGTTGTTCTTTACGAAAGAAAGCGCCTCCCTCACCTGCGCGTCGAGAGGACCGGTGACGATCCGCGTGTCCTCCTGATAATTCGCGTCGCGGCCAGTTCCCCGGTATTTGACCGCCTCGATTATGGCATTGGGAATAAAAATCTCCGGATGAGGAGTAGCCATAAGGGCGCCCGCGACAGTGAGCCGCAGGGTTCCTGTATCATCCTTGGTGATCAATTTCAGCTTGTCGAGAACAACCTTCGGCGCGTCGCCGGTATCGCCCGCGAAGCGGCGCCAGAGACCCTCGTCGAGATCGGAGATATCCGTCTGCGGCACAGCCTGTTCATCAAAACGTATAAGTCTCACCTGACTTCGCTGCTGGAACAGACGGGCCAGCGCCTCGGGGCTCAATTTTCTTTTTTTGTCACCCTGCCGGTAAAAATAACCACCGGGACTCTCGTGGACAAAAATGCTCTTCGGGATATCCAGCTTTATGACGGGCACATCGATCCCCTGGGCATTAGGCAACATCATACGGAAAACGCGTATGGGGACCGCCGGCTTAATCGAGTCGTTGGATGTCTCTGTAATAAAATCGACGACAGAATCGAGTTTCTCAAGTGGTATCCCTTCAATGGTCCGGGTTTCATCGTCTACTCCCATTACGATTACCCCGTCGAAACTATTGGCGAATGCCGCTATTTCATCCGCGATATCATCGCGGATGAGCGCCACTCGGTTCCCTCGGAACCGGACTGACTTGAACTCTATCGTCGAGTCTTCGCCCAGACCGATTTTTTCGATCAGTTCTTCCTTCGTATCAAACATGTTCGCCCTCGATATAGATGCGCCGGTATCTCTGCTCAAAGGCCTTTGCACCGCCCTCCATTACCTGACAGATTTCTCTCCGTATCTCCTTCTCCTGCAAGCTGCCCGATATTTTTACCCGTATTTGGCCGCCCGCGAAGTTCATGACATGAACGAGTTCCGCGTCCCCGTTGACGACGATATTCGGATTGTGAGTCACAATTATAATCTGCCGCTGCGGTTTCTTTTCGCGTATCTGCTCCACGACAAGATCATTGATGAGGTGGTTGTCCAGATCGTCCTCCGGCTGGTCCAGGATAATCGGGCTTGACCCATGCGACAGAACAAAGGCGAGCACTGCCGCGGTCTTCTGCCCCGCGGAGCCCTGGCTAATAGGCGTCCATTCCTTTTTCTCCTGATCGCGGCAGTACTCGACATCCACCGAATCCTCCGGAATCCACAAGTCCAGTTCATCCATCATCTCAGGAGTGACTTTGTCTTTTACATAATTGATGAACTTGCCCCCAAAGCTCGTATGCGTGCCATCTTTCCGCAGATCACGGATTGTCTTTTTCACCTTCAGCAGATTCTCATCGGAGTAGTTCTTGTAAAGAGCAGAAAGAATACCGGATTCGTTTCCCTCTTCCGTAACGAGAATATCCGACTTGAACGTCTCATCTTCCTTTCCGATGATCCTGCGAAAATCTTCTTCCAGACTATCGGCGTCTCCCCGTTCGCGCAGACACATACGCACGACTTTGTTGCCCTCGAGCACCTTGACGAGGAAAGACCTCCGGCTTTGGGAGAGCTCTTTTCTGTATGCATCGAGCCGGGTAAGTTGTTCCTGTGCCTGCTGCTCGAGTTCTTCGATCTGTTGCTTCAGCCCTTTGACGGCCAGCAAACGGGCTTCCAGATTCTGTTTTTTTTGTACATAAAGGCCGTAGGCGTCAGGGTTTTCGACTCCATTCTTACGCAACTCTTCTATGAGAGCCTGATACTCCTGAAGGATCTTTTGAGTTTTCTTTTTCCACAAGGACGTTTCAATATCCTTCGAGAACTGCGAGGCTGCTTTACGACATTCATCGCGAATCGCCGACAGGCGTGTGTTGAGGGAAGTCAGGGTCTCCGTATATCGAACTATAAGTTTTTTGATCTCCTCATCTTCTGCCGAATCGCCGAACAAGGAAAAATCGGGAGTGATAGTTCCCAGCTCGATATTTGCCAGGGCCTGATAATTCTCTTGCAACGAGGCCTGATACGCTTCGACTTCCTTTATCTGTGAACGGCGAATCTGATATTCTTTGAGCAGCGCGGCGTTCTCTCCCCTTTCAAAGAGCGCCAGCTTTGATCGGATGTCTTCCAGGTTTCCCTTGATATTCTCTTCCTCCGCAATCTGTACCATCAATTCGCGTTCCTTGGCTCTCAGCGAACGAAACTGGGCGGCGATCTGGTCATGCCTATTCTTCCATTCTCTATAATCGACCTGCGGGTCCTCATCGATGATCCTCAATAGCGCCTTTGGGTTCTGGGCCATCTCGTACATCTGTTTCTGGCTGTAAATTCTGACGGGGAAACGTCCTGCGATATCCTCGCCAGAACTCTTTGCATAATGAGCGCCGTCCCATTTTTGGATTGGGGAAATGGACCCATCGGGCATCTGTTGCCATATGAGCCGGAATTCTTCTCCATGCAAGCGGCAATCGACAGTGATTTTCGTGGCCGGTTCCAAAACACCTTTGTCCATGCGCCCTTTCGGTTCCCGATAAAAATCATCCAGGTTTTTTACGAGCTCCGACTGTTCATTTTCCCCAAAGTCCGACTTGCTGAAAAGTTCCTTGATTTCCTTGTCGCGACGGAAGGCGAGGCGCAAGAATTCGACGATCGTCGATTTGCCGCTCCCTCGTCCACCGATCAGACAGTTCAGCCATGGATTGAACTGTAGAATTTCCGGCTGGCCATTGCCGCAGTAACGGCTCTTGCTGATTTCAATCGAACGGATGACAAAGTCGGCGTGGGCGTTCGGATCACTCCCTTCAGGCATCGAATCGCATCGTTTGACAGAGAGGTCGTTGTCCAGCAGAGCCAGCTTGAGGCCTTCGATGGAGGGGACCCCCATCTTTATCCAGGTGAATCGTCTGCCTATCTCATCCGGTGTATGGGCGTCGCTGCCGACGACCCTTGTCCATGAGGGCTTGCAGTCCCTACAGAGGCCAGGGAAAGAATACGATGAATCGACGACCTCGGCCGCGTATATGTGGGTATTTCCCAAAATTGTCCTTAAAGTTGGGCCATCAGTCAATTCGTTACAAAGTCCGCTTGGTCTATCGACATGCGCGGGAATGGCAACACCACCCTCGTTTTCTATACACGCCACAATATCAAGAAAGCTCCCCTTCGTCACAAAATCTGGAGAACCCAGCTGAGACTTCGTAAACCCAAGTTCGCTCTTGGAAAGCAACGCGAATATATCGTCACGGGTCTTCGCCGGATCAAACAAGGCGAGAAGATGTATGCCTCCCTGTACTGAAATTTCGACCCCCGGAAAGAGATATAATTCCCTGAACTCCGGGAGACTCTCCGTCTTCATGGACTGGTATTCAGCCTTCAGCATATCGATCCATTCGCCGGAATTGTGGTCAGTCACGGCAATACAATCAATCTGCTTTTTCATACACGCGAGGAGCCATTCGCGGGGTGGCAAGGATTTCAGTGACGCATCTCCACGACCATAATCTGGATATAAGGAAGCCGGGCTGTGGCAGTGAAAATCGAATTCCCACCAGTGAGCGCCTTTGAAAGTCCAATCCTGTCCAGACATCATAAGCCTCCTCTATAATGAATCCACAGGCCTCCACAGTAGTGAGTTTCATCGCTCAAAACTCCCGAACTGTACATTTTTATTATCGGATATAACTATACCATACCTACAGCGCTGAGGTCATTACGGAATTTTTCTGGAAGCTATTCTAGAGTTGCCTGCCAGCGCCTGTCAGACCAATTCCCCCAATATCGCCATTGCCGTGTCATCTTCTTCCCATATTTTTTTTGCATCGAAACAGTAGGTTAAGGCTTCATTTTCATCCCCGAAACCATAATATTCCGGCTCATAATCGGGCAATCCTTTTTTATCCAAAAGATACTCCACCACGAAGGGATTCTGTCTGTTCGCTTTTCGGTATGCGTCAGCGATTTTCTTTGTATTTGAGGGCTCCGTTTTTATGATCAACAGCAGCTTACTGAACAGCATAAAGGCACTTCCCTCGTCGTGCTTTTTCAAAAGTTCTCCGGCTTTTTCGAGATTGCCCATCGCGAGCAGCCAATTCAACAGATTATACCGCAATCCCTGGTTGTCATTCGGATTCAACCTCAACAACTCTTCATACTGCGCTATCGCCGCCTCTTTTTCCCCTGTTTCCCATAATAATTCACCATAGCCGGCGCAAAGCCGCATATAGGGCCGCGTTTCAATCAGGCCCCAGAAATACCCTGTATTCTCCTTGAAATACTTTTTTCCATATTTCTCTTTGAATGCCGCGATTCCTTTCGTAAAACACTCTCTTCTTTTCTCTATGCTCTCGTATTCTTCCGCCAACACACAATAGGCATCCGCGCAGAAGGGATCCAGCTCTATCGCCTTTCTGGCCAGTCTTTTCCTTTGCACCGGAGAATCACTCTCCAGCGCGTCATAGACCATATCCTGCGCTTTTTCTTCATTGTTCATCCCCGGACGATCACCAGGAAAATTTAAAATCTGTGCCATTGCCTAGCTCCTCAATGACCTGCGTGTCACCATCAACGGCGACCATCACAAGTAGAATATATTCATAAAATCCACGGCAAGGTGACGGGCGACATCCCGAGACGGCTCATGCCGTCGTGGATATGCTGGCGGAAAAGTGGCCAAATTGTCTTCTGAATCTGTTTCTCCATGAAGATCTTTCGGAGTTCCTCGTCGGCCCAGAGTTCACCGTACGCCGCCGGATCAATGATTTTGAAGCTGATGACGAAGATCGAGATCTGCACAAAAATAACCGCATCCTGGAATTTGACGGTGAACTCGTATTTTGGCCTGAATATTCTCAAATCGGGCGCCGACACTATCGGATCTCCATTGGCGAACGACTGTCTCCATTCCAACTGAAGCTCACTGCCCTGGGGAGGCATAGATCCCTTCACTTCAGACTGAAGGGACATCGGCCGTATATCCTGAAGCTGGACAGCGCGAAGAAAGCGCGCAAAGCGCTCGTTGATATCATCACTCATCAGGCCGCCCCCGACACAGAATTCGCCAACATATAAGTTGCAGATATCTGCCTTGTCGTTCCACTCGTCCACCGGGCTTCGGCGTAAAGGCGCGTGTAATCCTGAAATGACGCGCATCCAACATAGCGAGCGATCTGTTCGGGCACTGATAGACCGCTTTTTTCAGCGCAGACTTCTATTTTCTCACAT
>JAJFUL010000117.1 GCA_021372425.1 Spirochaetaceae bacterium | reverse complement strand
ATCCTTCGGCATTCTCTGCTACCAGGAGGATGCATCGAAAGCAGCCGTTGCGCTGGCCGGTTTCTCGGCCGCCGATGCAGACGGTATCCGGAAAGCGCTGGCAAGGAAAGATCCGGAAGCCAGGCTCCAGGAGTATTGGCCTGCCTTCAAGGCGGGAGCAGAAGGCCGGGGCGTCGATTCCGGAACAATAGATGCTGTCTGGGACATGATCCGTTCCTTCTGCGGCTACTCCTTCGTGAAGGCGCATTCCGCGAGCTATGCGATGCTGTCTTTTAAGTCGGCCTATCTGCGCTGCCACCACCCCGCAGAGTTCATGGCGGCCGTTCTCTCCAATCACGGCGGCTTCTATTCAACATTGGCCTACGTGAGCGAATGCCGGCGAATGGGCCTTGAAGTCCTTCCCCCTGATGTGAACAACAGTGAACTGCGCTGTCGCGGCTCAGGGCGCACAATCCGTTTTGGCCTCGAGATGATTGGCTCGCTGCGTGCCCAGACCGCTTCTGCGATCGTTGATGAACGCAGGCAACATGGCGCTTTCGCATCGGTCGAGGACTTCGCGCGCAGAGTTCCCTGCAGCCGCAGCGATGCCGAAGCGCTTGTCGGCTCAGGCGCCCTTGATTCTGTTTCACCGGGCGCAACCCGGGCGGCCAAGCTCATGCGCATTCTTGGCATCCTTGCCATGCGCGAAGCGCAAGCCGACCCCAGGGCAGGATCGAGCCTGTTTGAAGAGGCCCAAGTAGCGCCACTGCGGCCTTCCACGCCATCGTCTCCTCTTCAGCAAGCTCAGCAGGCGCTTCCGCATCAGTCCGCCGCGGAACGGAAGCGGCTCGAATCCGAGATGAAATATCTTGGCACAACGCTTGCAGTCCACCCGACGGCGCTCTGGCCCCGGGCAGCCGACAGACCGCGCATTCGCGGATTGGAGCTTCGCTTCCACGTCGGCCAGACCGTGGAACTCCTAGGCTGGCCCATCATCGTGAAGCAAGCCCTCACTGCCTCCGATCAGCTCATGGAGTTTGTATCCTTCGAGGACGAGACCGCGCTCTACGAAACGATCCTGTTTCCGGAGAGCTACCAGCGGTACCAGAGCCTCCTTTTCGAGGAACGTCCCCTCTTTATCAGGGGGAAGGTCGAGAAGGATCGGGGGGCTATCACCCTCAATGTCTCCTCGATCGAGAAATGCCCTGAAGGGATAGGTTGCAATGATGGCAAAATATGGATTAAATAGGATTCATCAATTTTCGGAGTAATCCATGAAAAGTGAAACCACCGCCCACAAGGGTTTCGCGGTTTTAAGCATAGCCGGCATCCTCAACAAACTCCTGTCCGTCATCTATATTCCTGTCCTGTTCCAGATCATAGGCGAGCTCGGCTATGGCATCTATTCCGCCGGCTACAAAATCTACGCATTCATCTACATCCTCACCAACGCTGGTTTCCCCATAGGCATCGCCAAGCTTGAGGCCGAATTCCTCGCACGGAAGAACTATAGGGATGCCAGGCGCAGCTTCAGGATTGTCCTGTGGCTGCTGGCGATCTATGGCTTCGTGATGAGCGTTCTCACCGCGGTTTTCGCGCGCTCCATCACACAGGCCATCCACAATGACAATTCCTATCTCGTCATCCTGGCGCTGTCGCCGACAATCTTCTTTTCCGCCATTTCGTCATCATTCCGCGGTTTCTTCAATGGCCGGAACGACATGAAGCCAACGGCGGTTTCGCAGATAATAGAGCAGTTCATCAATGTATTTCTCTCGCTCGCCTTCGCAGCCATACTGAAACCCTTCGGCCTCGTTTATGCCTGTGCGGGCGCAACGGTCGGCACGACGATCGGTTCCCTGGGGAGTGCACTCTATCTCTGGCGCCAATATCGAAAAAAATCGCCGGATTTTGGCGGCGGCGCCCCGGCCGACATCGTCCCGCTCTCCAACAGGCAGATCATAAATCGCTTCCTGTCCTATGCCGTCCCCATCGCCATCAATTCCGTCATCATATTCGGCACCGACCTCGTGGACCTTGCCAACACAAGTTCCCGCCTTGTCGCCGCCGGTCTGAGCGCCGAAGCGGCGACAATCCAATTCGGCGTCCTCAGCAAATATTCGTCAATCCTCTCCGTGCCAATAGCGGTGACTTCCGCGCTCTATGTCGCAATGATGCCTTCATTCAGCGCCGCCATCGAGCTTCACGACAACGACAGGCTCAAGGCATCAATCGGCGAGGCTTTCCGGCTTTCGCTGATGATTTCGATCCCTTCCGCCATCGGCTTGTCCATCCTCAGCAAGCCGGTTTTTTCGCTCTTCTTTCCAAGCGCGATCGACGGCTGGAAGCTCATGGCCTTCGGTTCCATAGTCGTTGTGTTCTATTCCATCGTGCAGATACAAGCCGGGATTCTCCAGGCGCTCAACAAGACCAAATATTCAACTATTTCGCTCCTGGTAGGCATTGGGGCAAAGATCCTGGTGAACTACTACCTGATTGCAGTCCCATCCATAAACATAATGGGGGCAGTCATCGGGACAATTGTCTACTACATCGTCGCGCTGCTTCTCAACCTTGTTTTCCTTCACCGATTCCAGCCCGTTAAGACCGGGATCATGCAACATGTCTGGCATCCGCTTGCGGGTTCGATTGTCATGGGTGTAGTCGTCTATGCGGTGTACAAGGGCTTTGCCTATCTTCTTGGCCTCATCGTGGGAGCCTTCCTGTCCAATGCCCTGTCCACAGCCATTTCCGTCATTGTGGGCGTAGTGGTCTATGCAGCATTCATTATAAAAACGAATGCCATTTCGGTTGAGGAGATTGGCGAACTGCCTTATGGGAAAAAAATCATTGTCATGCTGAAAAAAATCCACCTGATAGCATGAAGCGCTCGGGCACCAGGATCAGGAGAGGCTCCGAATATATTCCTTGCCCATCGGAAGCGCCGGGAAAATGCCTTCCAGCGCCTTTCTGAGGACATTGCCAGCGCTGCCGGGCATGAACTCCTCTACAAGCCGCCAATACACATAGGGGCTGGCGTCGAAATGCCTGTTGATGATTGCATCGCGAAGCGCTGCGATGACACTAGCCTTCCTGGTCGTCCCTTCATTGATTATGGCCGCGATCCTCTTTTCATCAAGAAGAGTCTTGTCCACGATCGCGTCTGTCAAGGAAGCATATTCATAGACGCGAATACGCTCCACTTCCAGGATTGTCGCAGCGCATTCAAGATAGTTGAGAAGAATATTCCTGTCGAATCGCATAATGTCAGGGAATACTGGTGTCCGCGACCGCGCCCGACTGGAGCTCGGCCCTTTGCGCCGCAGCCCGCCGGCTGCGCGGAAAAGACTCTCGGCTCCGCTGTCCGGTTGAACAAAATAATAATGTCCCTCATACCGCCCAAAAGTATGCAGCGTGTCCAGGTATCCAAGCTGCGTATAGTCGTCGAGGAAACGGCGGTCAAAGTTCAAGACTCCGCCCATGTCGATCGAGTTTTTTATATAGGCGGTCAGGCTTCCCTCAACATCGGGCCTCTTGTTCTGGCCAAACCCAGAAACATCCGAGACGATTATCCTGCGGTATCCCCTTCGGCGGGCCATCGCGTAGGGGATGTTATCGTAGATGCCGCCATCGACATAGGTCTTGCCTTCAATCATTGTCTGCTGAAAGCCCGGGAAGGCGGCACTGGCCATGAGATAGTCGACAAGCCGCCCCTCCTCCATTTCCTCGATGAAGACTTCCCGCGGTTTCATCGTACTGAGGTTGACGGTAACAATGCCCAGATCCCGCCCCTTGGTCCGTATCGCCTGTTCATCGATGCCAGCGACAAGCAGGTTCCGCAAGGGACTTGTATCGAGTCCCTTGTTGCCCACCAATGAATGGAAAAGATCCTTGGCACCGGCAATCGACGTTCTGTCGACTTTGATTCTCCCGTTTTCCGTAAACTCCTGCGGCAGGGCAAGAATGGAATCAACCGTAATTGACCGTCCCAGTTCCTCAAGCTTGTCGTCGGAGCCCTGTGCCAGAAAACCTGCAATGATGGCGCCGATCGAGGCGCCCGTAATGGCCGAAACCTCTATTCCCAGCTCTTTCAGCGCCCGCCATACGCCAATATGGTAGATTCCCTTGGCTCCGCCACCAGAAAGTACAAGACAGTATCCCTTATCCAGAGTGTCCATGCGCTCTCCTTGCAACCTTTCTGCTTCTGTATACATGCCCATCGCGCCGGAGGCTGTCACCCTTATAGATTGAGACTGCTTTTGGCTGAAGCGAGCGCAAGGCAATCGTACATGACACGGCTACCCTGATAGGTGACCGAAGCCCGTCTGACGATGCGCCAGGTGCCATTCTGATACGCTCCCTCTGCATCGAGCTTTTCCACAATACCGGCCGTGTTTTCCACGAAATTCATCACATCCCGGTTCTGGGTCAGGGCGATAGGCTTTTGGCCGGGTCCCGCGATTATGGCGACAGGCTCCACGACAAGGCCGGACAACTCATTGGCCGGCAGCGCCGCAGCCTGGGCCGACTTGGCCTGCAGCCTAATCATCCTGGCCCTTGCGTCGGGCCCAACCGTCTCTTTGGAAGCGGCTATCAAGTCAAGCAGGTAGTTTCGCACATCGTTGAGTTCCTTGATCGAACCGATCCGGTCAGTTTCGGGCGAAGTCTTGAGTACCTTGGCCAGGATCGAGATTTCGCGAAGATAGTGGTTGCGCTGGTTCGCCGGGACCAGATACATGATGATGATCGAAACAGGCTTCCCGTCTGGAGCGTTGTAGGGAATTCCGGAAGGGCTCCACCCGACGACGCACATGAGATCCTCGTCGAAGGCCACGCGCGCATGGGGACAGGCCCAGCCCTTGCCGAAGGCCGTATTCATCGAGCTCTCGCGGGCCATGATGTTTCCCACGATGTCGGTACCTGTGGGTATCTGTGGAAATGCCTCAATTATGTGTGCCAGGAACTGCAAAGCATGATTCTTGTCGTTTTCAGGCAGTTCGAAAAGCCTGCCTTCCTGCAGTGCATCGAGTATCGTATCCATGATCAGACTCCTTCAAATTTCCTGAAATACCAAGTCTTCACCTTGTGAGTGATGACCGAATACAGCCCCATGAATCCTGCAATCCAGACCCAATAGAGGGGCGGAAGCTTCACGAAGCCCAGCGAAGCTGCAAAAGGCGAGTAAGGCAGCCAAATTCCGAGGATCATGACCGCAAGCGTGGTCAGCAGCATTGGCGCCGAAGCCCTGCTCTGGAAGAAAGGAATCTTCCTGGTCCTGATGATGTGCACGATGAGCGTCTGCGTCAGCAGGGATTCAACAAACCAGCCTGTCTGGAAGAGGCTCACCAAAGCATCCTTCTGCCCCGAGGCAAGGAGTGGGTTCCCATAACCCTTCACTCCGAAAACGAACCACATGAGTCCGAAGGTTGCATAGTCGAAAATCGAGCTGATCGGCCCTATCCGCGTCATGAAACGCTTGATATTCCCTATGTCCCATTTCACTGGTTTCGCAATCTGCTCAGGGTCCACATTGTCCGAAGGTATGGCGGATTGCGAGAAATCATAGAGCAGGTTGTTTGTGAGGATCTGGACAGGCTGCATCGGCAGGAAAGGAAAGAGGAAACTCGCGCCCACCATGCTGAACATGTTGCCGAAATTCGAGCTCGCGCTCATCCGGATGTATTTGATGATGTTCGCGAAAATCCTCCGGCCTTCCATGATTCCTTCCTCGAGTACGAGGAGGCTTTTCTCCAGCAGAACGATGTCGGCGGAATCCTTGGCCACGTCAACCGCGGAATCGACCGAAATACCGACATCGGCAGCCTTGAGCGCCATCGTGTCGTTGATTCCATCGCCCATGTAGCCTACAACATTGCCCTGGCTTCTCAATTCCTTGACAATCTGCTCTTTCTGTGCGGGCGCCAGCTTCACGAAGACATTGTATTCCTTGACTTTCTGCGAGAAATCGGCAGGCGAAAGCGCTGCAAGTTCAGAGCCGGCGATGATCTTCTCCGCATTGATACCGACTTCCTGGCAGACTTTCTGCGTCACGAGGCCGTTATCGCCTGTAAGCACCTTGACGCCAACCCCGGCATCACCCAGCAGGCCGATGGCTTCCGTCACCGACTCCTTGGGAGGATCCATGAAGGCGATGTAGCCCAAGAGTACAAGCTGGCTCTCATCCGCCGTCGTGAACGAAGTCTTGTCCTTCGGGAACTCCCTGTAGGCGATTCCCAGTACCCTGAAACCTTCCCGGTTCAGTTTTTCGACTTCTTCGAAAAGATCCGCCCTGATCATGTCTATGAGAGGATAAATCTCCTCGTCGATCTGGTATTGAGAGCAGCAACTGTAAATCTCCTCCACCGCTCCCTTGCAGATGAGCACATTGTCGCCTTCATATTCAACCACGACTGACATGCGCCGCCGCTGAAAATCGAAGGGCAACTCATCCACGAGCCGGCAATTGTCCACGTTCAGATCGACATATTCCAGGACCGCCCTGTCCAACAGGTTCCGCAGGCCGGTCTGGAAATAGCTGTTGAGGTAGGCATAATTCAGCACCTCGTCGCTCTGGTTGCCGATGATATCTTCGTGGTGTTCCAGAACAACCTTGTCCTGGGTCAGGGTACCCGTCTTGTCGGTGCAGAGAATGTTAATAGCACCCAGATTCTGAATCGCAGGCAGGCGCTTCACGATGACCTTCTTCTTGGCCATGGTGAGGGCCCCTTTGGCAAGGTTCGTGGTGACGATCATCGGCAACATTTCCGGGGTGAGTCCGACTGCCACGGAGAGCGAGAACAACAAGGCCTCGGTCCAGTTCCCCTTGGTCAGCCCGACGATGAAGAACACCAGGGATACCATCACCAGCATGATGCGTATCATCATCAAGGTGAACGAACGAATCCCCTTGTCGAAATTGGTTTCTTCCCTTTTCTCGGTGAGCTTCTCGGAGATCGCGCCGAAAAGCGTATGCATTCCGGTATTGATGACAATGCCCTTCGCTGTGCCGCTCGTCACCGATGTGCCCATGAAACAGGCGTTCGGCAGGTTCAAGGCGGAAACTGCCGATGCCGAGGCTGCTGCGCCGGCGACCATCCCTACCGTGCCTGGTGTGCCCGCGATACCGGCTGTGCCAGTGGATTTTTCCACCGGCATGGATTCTCCGGTCAGCGTCGATTCGCTTACGAAGAAGTCCTTGGCCGAGATGAGCCTGAGGTCGGCTGGTACGATCGAACCCGAATGGAGAAGGACAATGTCGCCAGGAACGACTTCGGAGATCTTTATTTCGCGCTCCGTCCCATTCCGGAGAACGAAAACCCGTGATTGGACGCGCTTCCCGAGTGCCTCGACCTCCTCATTGGACCGGTGGTCCAGGACATAGGACAGGCCGACGCTCAGCAGTACCATGACTCCCACGATAATGGCCGATCTGTACTCCCCCAATATCAGCGAGACAAGGGCGATGACGAGCAGCTGGAGGTCCAGCGGGCTTTTCAGCCGTTCAAATATATCTGCAAAGAAGCTCAAATGCTTGGAGCGCTGCAGTTCGTTTGGCCCGAATTCCGAGCGTCGCTTTTCCACTTCCGCATCATCGAGCCCGTTCGGGCCCGAATTCAGCGTAGAAAGGACTTCATCAGACGAAAGCGAGCAAAGCTGGACAAGTCTCTTCTCATCTTCCAACTGCTGCTTTCTCGCAGGGGAAGATGCAGGCATGCGATGTGGATTTTTTCTTGTAAAATGCATTGGCATAAATCACCTCTTGAGCGTGCGCGGCTCGCTTGTTGCTGGAGGTGTTACGCAAAATTGAAGCAGGTTTACTGAAGATAAACCTGGACTAGGCGCAACAGGCAGGCCGGACGGATCGTCTTGGGTAAGGGTTTTCTGGCTCGGTGGACATTGATTCGCGTTTTACGGCGCATCTACTGCCACTGCTGTCCGAGTCGTTCATGACAATCCCTCCTTCCCCTGCATGAATTGCGCAAGGTTGATCGAAATCCTGTTGAAGTATGCACCAAGTGGCTCATTTTTTCAAGGCTGAAAAGAGCAATAAAAGGCAGAGCCCGGCCGCTTAGATTTCCCGCCTAATGAGATCCTCATAGGTTTCTCGCCGCACGGAGAGCCTTGAGTTCCCCTTGCTGAGCATCACCACCGCCGGCCTCGGATTTCGGTTATAATTGGAGGCCATCGAATGGTTGTAGGCGCCTGTGGCGAATACAACCAGAAGGTCGCCTTCCTGTGGCGAGGGCAGTTTGATGTCCCTGATCAGGATATCGCCCGATTCGCAGCACTTGCCCGCGATTGTCACGAGGCGATCGGGCGGGCAATCGGCCCTGTTGGCGATGACGGCATTGTATTGGGCGCCGTAGAGCGCTGGCCTGATGTTGTCGGTCATGCCCCCATCCACACCCACATAGGTGCGGATGCCAGGTATTTCCTTGATGGCACCCAAGGTATAGAGCGTTATGCCAGCCGGACCGATGATCCACCGCCCCGGCTCGATCGTGGCCCGGGGAGGCTCGATGCCCTTTTCTCCCAGCTCGGATTCCACCAGCTCCATCATCGGATCGAGAAAATAGGACAGCGCAGGCTCTTTGTCGCCTGGCAGGTATTCGATGCCGAAACCTCCCCCCATATTGAGTTCTTTCGCGGTGAATCCATATTCATCGCGGAGCTCTTCGATCAACTTGAGCACGATTTTCAGCGCTGCGAGATGGGCGAAATTGTCGAAAAGCTGGGAACCGACGTGGAAATGGAAGCCGAGAAAATCCAAGTGCGGTGAGGAAAGCACGACGCGCATGTATTCGTCGCGGACTGCCGGATCGAGCGGAATGCCGAATTTGGAATCGAGGCTGCCGGTCGAAATGAAACGATGCGTGTGACTGTCGACGCCTGGGGTCACGCGGTACAGCACGCTTAT
>JAJFUL010000110.1 GCA_021372425.1 Spirochaetaceae bacterium | reverse complement strand
CACTAAATTTGTTACAGGCTTTGCGAAATCGAATCCCATCTTGCCTCATCTTAAAAACTGCCTCATAATGAAAATTATGACGATATTTGAAACATGTACACCCCGCCAGTCAGTGTTCGATCGACAAAGGCGCGATACAGTGCTGAATCTGAGCGATCTGCTCGATGGTTCCCTCGATGAATCCGCCGCCAGACAGTTTTTCGCAGAAAACTACGTCACCGAAGGCATGAAACTTCTCATCCAGAAGACTTTCGACCGCATCTCCGGCAAGAGCGAACAGCCTGCGGCCTATCTTTTGTCGCAGGCAATGGGTGGAGGCAAGACGCACAGCATGATCGCACTGGGGCTCCTTGCGCGCTATCCCGCACTCCGTTCCATGCTTGGCAGCCACTTCAATCTTGATAGCACTCCCTACACCGTGATTGGTTTTGATGGGCGTGAGTCTGACTACCCTTATGGCCTGTGGGGCGCCCTTGCCGAGCAGCTGGGGAATAAAGATCTGTTCCAAGATCATTATGCACCGCTCAAAGCCCCAGGCGTGTCGAGTTGGGTGCATCTCCTCAAAGACCGCCCCGTCGTCATCCTCCTTGATGAGCTGCCGCCCTACTTCAACAATGCAAAATCCGTACAGATCGGCGATTCCAACCTTGCCGTGGTCACGGCGACCGCGCTTTCCAACCTCCTTATTGCCGCGCAGAAGACAGAGCTCTCCAGGGTCGTCATCATTATTTCCGACCTCTCAGCGACTGCCTATGCGGACGGTACCGGCTACATTAACCAGGCACTGGACAACTTCAAGCATGAAACCAACCGAAGTGTCGTTCCCATAGAGCCGGTTGCCACCCAGGGCGATGAAATCTTCCGCATCCTTCAGACAAGGCTGTTCGAGCGGCTGCCCGATCTTTCCGTTCGTGATGAGGTAGCCAGGCGTTATGCAAACGCGGTGGAAAAGGCCAAGCAGATGGACCTGACGAGCGAGTCTCCTGCTTCCTTTGCGGCGCTCATTCGCGAATCCTATCCATTCCATTATTCCTTACGGGACCTCTATGGACGCTTCAAAGCCAATCCCGGTTTTCAGCAGACGAGGGGCCTTCTTCGCCTCATGCGCACCGTGGTGGCGAATCTCTGGGAATCTGAAAAGGCGAAATCACTAGAGCTTATCCACCCGTACGATATTGAACTCAATGACCCCGACATCTACAACGAGTTTTCGACCATCAATCCCAACCTGACCGAAGCTGTGCGCGTGGATATCGCCAACAAGGGCTCCTCCCACGCCGAAGCACTCGATACCAAACTCGGGGGAGGCACTCTTGCGCAGGAGACGGCGAAACTTCTCTACGTGGCATCGCTCTCGACCGCGCAGAACCCCGAACTCGGTCTACGAGATAGCGAGGTGATCGCCTGGCTCTGCCGTCCGGGTCTCGATGTCTCGCACCTTAAGACCGATGTGCTGGAGCAGCTCCCAAGCCTTGCCTGGTATCTGCACGTCTCCACCGATGGACGACTCTACTTCAAGAACGTGCGCAACCTCGCCGCAACCCTGCACAGCTATGTCGAATCCTACAACAAGGAAACCAGGCTCAAGGAACTGCATGACTACCTGGAGTCTCTTTTCAAGCCCAGCCGTGGCGATGTGTATCAGAACTGCCTCGTGCTGCCCTCATGGGAAGAAGTGCAGATCACCGCAGACAAGACGACACTCGTGGTGACCGAACCCTACCCCGCGCGCGGCGACCAAATACCACTGCATCCCGACTTTCAGACGCTGTACGACAATCTTGAATATAAAAATCGCATCCTCTTTCTGACCGGCGACCGCGACACCATGGACGAGGTGCTGCGCAACGCCGCCCAGCTCAAGGCCATCCGCACTATTCTTGACGAACAGGACAAAGAAAAGCTCTCCGAGCGCGATCCGCAGCGCACAGAAGCCAAGAACAGCGAAGACAGAATCAACATCAACCTGCGAAGCGCCATCCAGCAAACCTATACGATGGTGGTGTATCCTTCCAGCGGAGGCCTCCGCAAAGAAACCATCCGGCTCACCTTTGAAGGCAACCGCTATGATGGCGAAGACCAAATTCGTGCTACGCTCCTCAGTGTCAGAAAATTCAGCGACGACACCAGCAACCTCGGCACCTGGATTTCCAAAATCGAAGAGCGCCTCTTCGACAGCCAGAACCCGGTCCGGTGGAAGGATGTGAAAGACAGGGCGGCGAGCAAGCCCCAGTGGCAGCTGCACCTGCCGCGCCTGGTCGATGATGTCAAAGCCTATGCGGTGAAAACTGGCGTCTGGCGGGATGAAGGTGACTACGTGCGCAAAGGTCCCTTCCCCATGGAGCCCACCTCGGTCATAGTCCGCGTAAAAAGCCGCGATGAGTCGACAGGGAAAGCGACGCTCGAAATCCGGCCTGTCGGCGGCAGCGTAGTGCTGTATGAATAC
>JAJFUL010000100.1 GCA_021372425.1 Spirochaetaceae bacterium | reverse complement strand
TACGCCAGCATCCTGATTGCGGCCACCACTATCGGCGGGCCCAAGGCCATTCCGGACGAAAAGCTCGAAGCCTTGTGGCGCATCAGGGAATCGCTCGGGCTGAAGTAATCGGCGCCGCTTTTTCTACAGTTCCAAGTCCCTTGTGTGTATTTTTGAAACACTCTACAGTGCTATTTCAATACAGGTGATGACATTCGAGACAGCTTCCCCGGCATGGCTTGGATGAGCTGCCTGAAAACGAATCGCCGGCTTACGCCGCTTAGTCTTTCCAAGTCATTTCCCCTAATGATCAGCCCAAATCGGAGGAAGATAATAAAAACACTATGTCTTTTTACAATATATACATAATAGTTTTTAGAAAAATATTTTCACATTTTTACAAACTTGGCACAGAACGTGCTTATAATATTTATGAGCGCCGAAAAGGGCTCCGCAAGGATGCAACAGCCAGTGAAGGCAAGGTTCATCCGGCGAAATTCCGAGTTCCATCGGAACACAAGTTGTGGAGGTTGTTTATGAAAGACATGACACTTTATGGTACCAATCCAGTTGACCTGATCAGCCAGATGTTCGACGACGACGGTTTCTTCTTCAATGATTTCAGGACTCCCGCGGTTGATGTGCGCGAATCCGATAACAGCTATGCCATCGAAGCAGAGCTTCCTGGCCTTACAGAAAAAGATGTCCACCTTGAGCTGAAGGATGGACAGCTTGTCCTTTCCACCGCAAAGACCGAGTCGAAAGACGAGAAAAGCGAAAAGGAAGGGAAGAACCAGAATCGCTGGCTTCGCAGGGAGCGCAGATCCTTCAAGTTCTCCCGCTCCTTCGTGCTGCCCGAGGATGCTGATACCGACAAGATCGAAGCCAAGTTCCGCGATGGCCTTCTGACCATCAACCTGCCGAAGAAGGCAGAGATGGCTCCGAAAATGATCCCTGTGAACATTGGCTGATCTGGCAGTCCCACAGTCTTGCGCCAGGGCCTGCAAAGGCCTTGGCCAAGTCCCTCCAGATTTTTCCTTGATTGCAATCTATATGAGTTCCTAGGTGACAAGAGGCCCGTGGAAACCAGATTTCCGCGGGCCTCTTCATGTCATGGCAGGATATGCCTTCATAGTCATTAATGAAATGTTGTCCAAAATCCCATCAAATCGTTGAGAGTGACGTTGAGCAGACTGGGAGTTCGCCCCTGTGCCTTTTCATAACTAGATGCGAAACCGACGGCAAAAGCCTTCATTCCCGCGGATAGCGCTGCGTCGATTCCGGCATACGCATCTTCAATGACAACGCAGTCAGCAGGACTGACCTTAAGCTTCCTAGCCGCCTTGATGAATACTTCCGGGTCGGGCTTGCTGTGTGCGATATCGTTTCCATCTATTATGACATTGAATTCGTCGAGAAGTCCGACCTTGGTCAGGATCGTCTTTGCATTTTTGCTGGAGGAGCCTATTGCGACCTTGATTCCTTGCGATTTGGCACAAGCGATCAGATCCAGGGCGCCCGGCAGGATTTCTTTCGACGAAAGCGTTTCAAGAAGCTGCTTGTAGTAATTATTCTTGAACTCCGCCATCGCGGATTTTTGAGACAGGTTATATTCATCCTTTTTGTTTCCAAGAACGATATCGACGCACTCCATCCGGCTCACGCCGCGCAGCGCTTCCCTGATGGATTCGTCGAACGGCAGGCCTTCATGATCGGCCATGGCTTTCCAAGCCCGTGAATGCAGCGTGTCCGTGGTGACAATGACACCATCCAGATCCAGTATAATCGCTTTCAGCATTTCCTTTTTTCCTGTCGCCTTGGGCTAAGAAGCCCTCCTTTCGTCGCTCACAAATGTGTGTCCCACTTGCCGCAGAATGGATCCACGGGGCTTACACCCTTGAATTCGCTTCTGCCCACGATCTTGGCCACGAGTTCATCGATGACGATTTCGGTATTCATGTAGGTATTGATATAGGTCTTCACCCTCGGAACATCGAGAAGGTGGTATGGGTTTTCCATCGAGATGAAAATGGTCGGAACCGAAGGGATGTAGATGGGGCAGTTGGCACCCATGGGCTGGGCCCATTCTATCCTGACGGTCGTCTGGTTGCTTTTTGTCGAAACAGCGCAGAAATAAAACACGAAATCGAAATTGGCAGGTACGTCCGAATACGGACGCATGTTTCCTTCGAGCCCTGACGAGGGATCAAAGCGCGTGACAGAAAAACCTTCCAACTCCATACGTTGCTGGAAATACTGCGCCTTCCCGCCCCTGATATTCCCATAAGCTGCTTCATCGCCGATGACATACAGCAGGACTCTCTTCCCTCTTGGATCGCGGATGGGCAGTGTCCCGTCGCTCTTCACGAGCGTTATGGCGCTGTCTGCGCATTCCCGCGCCAGTTCACGATGGGCGACGGATCCCGCGTCGGCCATCGCTGCGAGGGGAGGAACAAGAGTACCTGAGTTTTTTCGCGCAGGCAAATGCAGGGTGGCCTTCGTCGCGATGATGCGCGTTACCGCATCGTCGAGGCGTTCCCGAGAAATGAGGCCCTTTTTCACGCCATCAACCATATACCCGAAATCTTCATCCTGGTTGCGGGTAAAAAGGAACATATCACAGCCAGCGGCGACCGAAAGCGGAACTGCTTCGGATCGCGGCAGGTTCTGCATCATGCCCGCCATCGTCGATGCA
>JAJFUL010000099.1 GCA_021372425.1 Spirochaetaceae bacterium | reverse complement strand
CGTCAAGGAGCTCCAGGAAGTAGGAATCCAGCCCGATGTCCTTGTCTTGCGCTCCAAGGATCTGCTCGATGACGGCGTGAGACGGAAGATTTCCTCCTTCACCAATGTTGAATTCGAAGGCGTCATTTCAGCCTACGACGTACCGACCATCTACGAACTCCCTCTCGTCCTGAACCAGCAGGGCGCCGACGCATTCATCCTGAAGAAGATGAATGTGGAAAGCCGTCATGCCGAGCTAGGTCCCTGGAGGCAGGTCGTCGATAAGATCAAGCACCCGGTTCGCAAGGTGAGGGTGGGCATCGTCGGCAAGTACATGGAGCTGCACGACGCTTACAAGTCAGTATGGGAAGCACTGTATCACGGCGGAATAGCGAACAGCGCCGGCATAGAGCTGGTCAAGATCGATTCAGGCCTGCTGGATGAGAAGGGGGCCGACCTCGACGGAATCTTTGGGCCTGTCGATGGCATCCTGGTGCCGGGCGGTTTTGGCGAGCGCGGCATCGAAGGCATGGTCATCGCGGCACGGTATGCGCGCGAGCACAAGATGCCCTATTTCGGCATCTGCCTGGGCATGCAGGTCATGGTCATTGAATACGCGCGCGACATACTCGGCTGGACGGACGCCCACTCCACCGAATTCTGCAAGAATTCTGCACACCCGGTCGTCTGCCTTCTCGAAGAACAGATCGACGTAAAGGCCTATGGCGGCACGATGCGCCTCGGGGCTAGCGAGTCCATAACCATGCCGGATACGGCCATCCGAAAGGCTTACGGCATGGAACATATCATGGAAAGGCACCGGCACCGCTATGAAGTAGCGAATGTCGCCCGCGGCGAACTCGAGGCGAAAGGGCTCTGCATTTCGGCCACGACTCCCGACGGCAGTCTCGTGGAAGCCTGCGAGTGGAACGATCATCCATGGGGAGTCGGCGTCCAATTCCATCCCGAATTCAAATCGAGGCCTACCAAGGCCCATCCCCTGTTCAAGGCATTCATAGCCGAATGTGTGAAGCGAAGCGAGGCCAGGACGACGGAATGATCAGGGGATATGCAGGGTGCAGGTCCTGCAATGAGCGCTGCGAAAGGCGCAGGTGCGACAGTCGCCTGCGCTCGCGAAGGCGGTTCCTTGTAGTGCTCGTTCTTGTGGTGCTGCTGCCCGGCTTCCTGTCTTCCTGCTCCATAGGCGAAGAGGAGGAAACCGAGTCGGTTGCCGATAAGGGCCAGCCTGACGTGATTTTCTATAACTTCAGCCGTGAGGAAATCGAAAATGGCGTTGTCGTCTTCACCGCCAGAGCGGAGAAGGCCGAGTATTTTGAAGACCAGGGCATCCTATTCATCTACAATATCCATTTCGAGAATCGCGGCAAGACTGGCGGCAAGCCAATCGCGATAGGGGAAGCGGATAAGGCTATCTACCATGAGGATTCGGGCGATGTTGAATTCCAGAATTACGTGCAGATCCAGTCCGTGGGCGAAGATGCGAGTTTCGAGGCGAAGGAATTGCGCTACAATGCCGCATCGCAGACAATCGAAGGCGGCATGGACGATCCTGTCATCGCCAAGGTAGGGCGCGACCTCTTTTTCTATGGATCGGGCTTTTTTGCCGATATTGAGGGGAGGGCGTTTTCATTCAGAAACGGCGTCCAGGGCACGATGCTTGAAAAGCACTGAACAGGTGGGGAATCCTGACGAAGGGGAGGTTTGCATGAAGAAAAATCCGGGCAACGGATCAGGCGGCAACGCTGACTCAAGCAAAAAAAGCTGTGCCACTGTGCGAGAAAGCGGCATCCGTCGCCACTCATCCCTTTTTGTCCTGCTGATCTTCCTTTCTCTCCTTATCGCGACTCAAGCCTTCGGGCAGGATGGCTCCAAGCCGGCCGATGCCGAAGCCGGCAAGGAGACAATCACCTTCACGGCAAAGAGGATGGAGAGCATCATCGCCAAGGGAAAGGAAAAGACGATCCTCATCGGCTCCGCCATCGTGAATACCGGCACCATCCAGGTCACGGCAGACAGGATTGAGCTGTTCGGCAAGGATTACAATGAAATGCTCTGCCTGGGGAACGTCACCGTCAAGGATGATTCCAAAGGCTTCCTGCTCAAGGCGGCAAACGTCGCCTACACGAGGGACACCGAAGTCGGCATCGCCCAGAATCAGGTCCAGATCGATGATTCCAAGAACAGCCTGCTACTCAAAGCCGAATGGGTCCAATTCGACCAGAAGCAATCCATCCTGGTTGCCCGGATCGCCGTCCATATACTGAAAGAGGATTTTGCGGTGCGCGCTGAATATGCGCGTTACAACCGCAACGATGAGAGCCTTCAGGTTTCGGGGACGCCCGTTGCGCTGAACAGCGATGGTCGTTTGAGTGCCGATTATATGTCGGGCAAGGCTGACCTCAACGACCTTGCGATGAGCGGCGATGTCAGCGGCACCATCACCACCACAACAACAAAGAAAGAAGAGGCTGCTCCTTGACCGCTTCCTCCGAAGGCAGCTCCACGCTTGAAGTTTGCAATCTCCGCAAGCTTTATGGCAAAAAAGTCGCCGTATCCGATGTCAGCTTCGCGATGCGTTCGGGGGAGGTGGTCGGTCTGCTCGGACCGAATGGCGCCGGAAAGACGACCGTTTTCTACATGCTCGCCGGATTTCTGAGGCCGACAGCGGGCAAAGTGCTGCTGGACGGCAAGATCCTCAACACCATGTCCATGTACAGGAGGGCGCGGCACGGCATCTCCTATTTGCCGCAGGAACCTTCCATATTCCGCAACCTGAGCGTGGAGGATAATATCCTGGCAGTGTTGGAGGCGAAATCGGGCATGAACCGAGCCGCCCGACATGCACGAGCGGCGGAGTTGATGGAAAAATTCGGCATCTCGGCTCTCGCGCGGCAGCCGGGCTACACGCTGTCGGGCGGCGAGCGGCGCCGTACCGAGATAGCCCGCGCCCTCGCCATCGAGCCCAAGTTTTTGCTGCTGGATGAGCCATTCACGGGCATCGACCCGATAGCGATCCATGAGATCAAGAAAATTATCGAAGATTTGTCGAAGGCGGGGATTGGCGTGTTGTTGACTGACCACAATGTGCGCGATGCCCTGGAAATCACGAACAGGTCCTTCATCATCCACTTGGGCAACATCATCGTGTCGGGGAACCGTGACGCGGTTCTCAACGATGGAAAAGCGCGCAATCTCTATCTTGGAGAGGAATTCCGGATGTGATTTTTCATATTTTGAAATAAACATTGACGACTGATTTTTAACATGCTACATTTAATAAAACGCCCGTATGGGTGTTCCCACCATTTTATCAAGCGGAAGACAGATGCGGTATTTTGACACTCACGCCCACATCGGGCTCATATACGATGACCCGATTGAGCAACTTTTAGTTTGCCAGCAAGCGAAACAGGCTGGGGTAGGCAGAATCGTAAGCATCTGCAACATCATTGTCGACTTCAAGCAGGTATACGAAAATCTAAAGCCGGCAGAGCAGGTGTACCATGCAGTCGGCGTTTCGCCCTCCGAGGTACAGAATCCCGGGAAAGACTGGCAGACGACCGTCGAAACCAGCACGAAACTGCCCCGTGTTGTCGCCATTGGGGAAATCGGCCTGGACTATTTTCACAAGTACGGCGACAGGAGAAGCCAGATCGAGCTTTTCATAGACCAACTCGAACTTGCCTCACGTCTCGACCTTCCTGTCATAATCCATAACCGTGAAGCAGGCAAGGATGTCCTCGAGATCCTCCGCGACAGGATCCCGACTGCCGGTGCAGTCCTCCACTGCTATTCTGAGGATGCGGAATATGCCGAACGGGTTCTTGAAGCGGGTCTCAATGTGTACTTCTCCTTTGCAGGCAACCTGACCTACCGCAATGCGCGGAATCTGCATGAAACCGTGGAAATGCTTCCGACGGACAGGATTCTCGTGGAAAGCGAGGCGCCATTCATGGTCCCCGCCGAGTACAGGGGGAAAAGGAACAAGCCAGAGTACCTCCCCTCGACGGTCTGGTTTCTTTCCGAAATCCTTCAGATGGAGCCGGAAGAGGCAGCCGAGGCAACGTACCAGAACGCCTGCCGTTTCTTCAAGCTTGAGCCCTAAACCCGAGGCTGGCCGGGGAAATTTCGTCGGGAATGAGCAAATCCCATGGATGAGTCAAAGACACAGACGCCCGTTTTGGCGGGCGTCCCCTTGCGTTCACCCTTTTTTCTCGCACCTGTTGCGGGCTACTCGTCTGCGGCCTATCGTTCTGTCTGCTACGAACAGGGCGCCGCGCTTTGCTATACCGAAATGATCAGCGCGGAAGCCCTGACGCGGAGCCACCCGAAGACCGAGGCCATGCTGGCTCGCGCACCCGAAGAGCCGTTCTACTCGATCCAGCTTTTCGGGGCAAAGCCGCAGGTCCTTGCCCGGGCTGCGGATGTGGCCTCCGCGTACCATCCTCTGGTTATCGATCTGAATTGTGGCTGTCCAGTCCCTAAAATAGTGAAGTCGGGGGCGGGATCGGCGTTGCTCAAGAATCCCGAAACTATCCGCGCGATCGTGGCGGCGATGAAGGAGTCCACCGACATACCAATCACCGTCAAGATCCGCAAGGGCTGGGACGAATCCTCAATCAACTTTTTGGAGACGGCGCAGGCTGCCGTCGATGCCGGAGCGAGCGCCGTCACGCTGCATGGGCGGACCAGGGCGCAGGGTTACGGCGGCAAAGCTGACTGGAGCGCCATTGCGCTGCTGGTCAGGTCGCTTGCGGTGCCTGTCTTCGGATCGGGCGATGTGCTTTCTGCATCCGCCGCCATCGCGATGCTGGAGCAAACGTCTTGTGCCGGCGTCATGATCGCCCGCGGAGCCATCGGCAATCCCTTCATTTTCGCGGATGCAGCTGCCCTGTGGAGAGGAGGGCAAACGGCCCCGCGCTCCCCAGCCCAGATCGCCGCGGTTGCAAGGACCCATCTACTCCGCTCAATCGGCTTCCTCGGCGAAAAGACAGCCTGCATGGAATTCCGGAAGCAGTTCTGTGCCTATACGAAGGGGTTCGCCGGCGGGGCAGCCATGCGCGAGCAGGCCGTGCACAGCTCGACCCTGACTGAATTCGAGCTTCTGCTCGACAGGATGGAATCGAATATTACGGAAGGCCCGTCCTGAGATCGGGATTCTTGCCGAGATATGCATCCAGCCTGAGCCTGAAATCCTCATCTGCCGAAAGCGACAGGGACTTGCTTGCCATTTCATCCATCCAGGGCAGAACGAGTTCGCTTTTCAGCCTTTTCCAGCCGGGAGGAAAGTTGCGGGGCGCCCTCAGCATCGTTTTGGGCGGGGTATGTTCGCGGATTTCCGGATAGCAGCCAGGGAAGCTGGCTTCATTGACATGTTGGATCGACGAGAACCCGCCGGCGATGCCGAATTCGCTTTCTGAAAGCTGCAACGATTTCGACCTTTCAAGGATCGCCTTCTGGCTGTCCGGATTGAAGAACCATCGCAGGAACTGCTCGGCGGACTCCTTGTTGGGCGCTGTCCGCGGTATGCCAGCATACCGAATATCTTCCGAGACAGCAATCGATGATGCCACCTCGAGATAGCGGAATTCGAGCCCTCTTCTGACTTCCTCCGGGAGAAGGAAAAAGGATGCCGAATCGAGCGCCGTGAACAAAATGGTTCCCGACTCGACATTCCTGTAGCCTGGTGTATAAAGGTATTTGAAGGAGAAGGCATCTTCTTTTTCCGCCGAGCCATTCGTGTCCCTGATAAAGATGCGGGCCGCGTTCATGGCTGAATCGAGGCCCTCGGGATTCCATTTGATGGGATAGGCAGTCTCTTCCCTGGTGCTGTTGGCTTGCATCCGCTCCTGGAAATCGGCGCCCTGGAGCTGCATCCACTGGAAAAGGAAATCTTTGTCAGGCCATCGAGGCGAAAAAGCCATCTGAGGCGCTTTATTTTTCTCGGCCAGGAGGTTGAAATTCCTTGCCAGCCTTTTCATGGTCGGAACAGTGATGCTTGTTGATTGGACAGTCGGGCTTGTGGCTGTCTGGGAAGGAAGGCTTGGCGCGGAGGCTTCCTCATCCAGCGCGCCTTTGCGGCAGATCACCATCATCGTATTGAAGCTGACGGGGAGAAAAACCTGGCGGTTTTGGAGAACTCCGCCCTCCAATAGCGCAGGATAGAATGAGTTCTTAGAAAGAACCAGTTCGCCAAAAAGGTATTCCAGCGACTGGAAATAATCCGTAATGGCCTCAGTCCTGAGGCCTTTTCCGATGACCAGGGACGGGGCTTTGGGGCGGTCCACAAGCGCGTCGGCAAGGTCCGCGACATAGTGGACTTCTAATAGATGCCTGTTCTGCGAGGAATTGAACATTTCAACTGCGAGCAGCATCTCGGGTGAATCTGTCCACAGCACGGCGGATTTTTTTTCGAAAAGACTGCAGGAACCAAGCATGATGGTCAGTCCCAGGAATCCTGCCATGGCCCGTGCCGGGCAATGCTTCGACTTTGCCTGGACTCTGTGTCGGGCCCTTTCATGGATAAGCGCGGCTTCCATGGTCTGACAATAACTTCGCGGCGTGCAGATGGCAAGCTGCCTCGGAAAAGGGTATGATGCCTAAGGGAATGTAAAGCATGGAATCGAGATTCAACCGGCATTCCGAGCGTCTGGCCGAGCGCTTCGGGCAGAAAGTCTGGCGCCTTGGCCTCGATGCGGGGTTCGGCTGCCCTCACAGGGAAGGAGGCAGGGGGCCGGGTGGCTGCAGCTTCTGTTCCCCAGAAGCAGGCCTGGCAGCCTATCAGCACAATCTGCCACAGGACCTGCCTCCCCTCGAAGCCCAGATTCGACGTGCTGTCCAATTTTCCCGGATGCGATACGGTGCGCAGGCGTATTTCCTTTATTTCCAGGCGTATTCCTGCACCAATCTTCCCACCCCTTCGCTCCGGCGCATCTATGATTCAGCCATCACCATCCTGGAAGGGTTTGCACCAGGCACGCTGAAAGGACTCGTGATATCGACGCGGCCAGATTGTCTCGACGAAGAGAAGGCAGAACTGCTTTCCTCATATGCGCTGTCTGGTCTGGAAGTCTGGCTCGAGCTGGGCTTGCAGAGTTCGAATCCCGAAACGCTGAAGCGGGTTAGCAGGGGCCATACCGTCGGGGACTATGCAAAGGCCGTCAAGATTGCCGGCCGGGCAGGACTCAGGCGCGCTGTCCATGTCATCCTCGGATTGCCGGGCGAAGGGCGGGCCGAAATGCTGGAAACCATCTCCTTTGTCAACTATCATGGTATCGAGGGGATAAAATTCCACGACTTGAGGCTGGCCAAAGGCTCGAGCCTGGCAAGGCAATTCCCGGCAGGGGAATTTATGCCGATGCACCCGGCGCGCCTGCCTGCGCTCCTGGCCGATTGCCTCGAATTGTTGGATCCGCGGGTTGAGGTCATGCGCCTCTGCGCTGATTTTTCGGGCGATTCAGCGGTAAACGTCTTCCCGCCGCCTGACAAGAATCGACTCTACGAGGCTGTTGAGCGCGAGCTTGCCGGCCGCGGCAGCCGCCAGGGTGCGCATGCCGATGCTTCGGCAGCTGCACAGTCGCGGTAAGGAAGGAGGCATGAAAGCGTTCCACGCGATCATAAGCGGCGATGTGCAGGGAGTGGGCTTCCGCGTTTCGGCGGCCTACAAGGCCAGGTCCCTGGGCATAACAGGCTGGGTCGAAAACCGCGGGGATGGTTCGGTCGAAGTCTGGGCCGAGGGTGATGAGACCGATCTGGAAGAATTCCATCGATGGCTCTGGCAGGGCCCCTCGATGGCTTCAGTCCAGGACGTCACCATGACCTGGGAGCCGCCCCTCGGCAGCTATCGTTCATTTGGCATAGGCACCTGGAACTATTGACAATTTCAGCGCTTTCGCTTAATGTCAGCATTCGCCGATTCATTGATTTACTATTTGGAGCGGTGTCCGAGGGGTTTAAGGAGACGGTCTTGAAAACCGCTGTACCGCAAGGTACCGGGGGTTCGAATCCCCCCTGCTCCGATTCCCTGGTTTTGCTGTGGAGAGGTGCGAGAGCGGCCGAATCGGGCTCCCTGCTAAGGAGTTGTACCTCTAAAGGGTACCGGGGGTTCGAATCCCCCCCTCTCCGTTTCTTTTTTTGCGAGGCTATCGCTCAGCTGGATAGAGCTTCAGATTGCGGATCTGAAGGTCGGAGGTTCGAATCCTCTTAGCCTCA
>JAJFUL010000089.1 GCA_021372425.1 Spirochaetaceae bacterium | reverse complement strand
CGCCGTATGCACGATGCCCGTGCCGTCCTCGGTCGTGACATGTCCGCCCGTCACCGTGACGAAGGCACCCTGGCTCGCAAGATCGGCAAAATAAGGAAAAAGTGGCTCATACCTGATGCCTTTGAGCTCGCTGCCTTTCTTTCTCCACATGACCGCCAGCGCGGACGGATCTTTGTAATACGCTGCAAGTCTTGACTCGGCAAGAATATATCGATCATTATCATCGGCTATGCACACATAATCAATATCCGGGCCGAGACAAAGCGCCAGGTTCGATGGAAGCGTCCAGGGTGTGGTGGTCCAGGCGACGAGGTAGGTCCTGCCGTCGGCGAGGCTTTCGAGCCCCACTGGCGCCGCGCTGATCTTGAAGCGCAAGGTTATGGCAGGGTCATGATCGTCCTTGTAGCCGCCCAGGGACAGCTCGTGATTCGACAGGACGGTGGAACAGCGCGGGCAATAAGGCAGTATATAGTGTCCCTCATAGATGAGTCCCTTGTCCCAGAGCGTCTTGAAGACCCACCAGATCGATTCCATGTAGTCGGGGTCCATGGTCTTGTAGTCATGGTCGAAATCGACCCAGCGCCCGAGCCGAGTGTTGATGGTCCGCCATTCCTTGACATAACGGAGCACCGACGAGCGACATGCCTCGTTGAAATTGGCGATGCCGTATTTTTCGATATCGGTCTTGGAATTTAGGCCGAGTTCCTTCTCCATGAGGTTTTCGACAGGCAAGCCATGACAGTCCCAGCCGAACCTGCGCTCGACATGAAAGCCCTGCATGGTCTTGTAACGGGGGATGATGTCCTTGATCGTGCCGGGCACGAAATGCCCGAAGTGCGGCAGTCCTGTGGCAAAGGGGGGGCCGTCGTAGAAGACGAATTCGGGATTACCCTCGCGCATCTCTACGGATTTTTCGAATGTTGCATGTTCTTCCCAGAAATGGACGATTCCTTCTTCCATTTTGGGGAAGCTGACCTTGGACTCCACGTTCTTGTACACGATACCCTCCTAAAGGGTTGCGGGCCGCAAATGACAATGAAAGCCTGCAAAGTATGCCATAAAGCTCCGATCTTTATCCAGAGCATTCGCCGGCAGAGAAACGAAATTATGAACGTAGTCAAAAAAAACAGGCTGTGATATCATAATCACTGATTGTCACCAATGTGCCATCTAAAACGGGCGCCAAGGAGAGAGTATGCGAACCGAGGGTGCCGACCTCGATATAAGATATTTTGATGAGGCGATAGCGCCGGAAGCTGCCGAACGCGTCGTTCTGCGTGTGCCTGAAGGTACGATCACGATCAATAATTCTCCGGATGCCCAAATACATGTGGATTGCGAGCTTCATGGCAACATTGCGTCCATTTCCGAATGGGCTGCCTCGGTCAGGCGCCATGACAGCATCCTGATCATCGCGGTGGAAACACCCAAAGATATCTATGCTACGGCCGTCTCGGTGGAAATCCCCGATACAGTGAAAGACCTCGAAGTTCACAGCCTGAAAGGCGAAATCGACATACGTGACTGCCGGATGGACATACTGGCAATCTCCGATCTTGGCAACCTGCATATCCATGGTGCGCACAACGTCGAGGCATCGAGCGTGCACGGTTCGGTGACGGTGCTGAATTCCGGTTCCTCTACCATCAATACGATCGAAGGCAGCGTGCGCTGTTCGAAAATCTCCGGCTCCCTTCATGTTGAAACGCAGGACGGCGATATCCAGGCCGTCCATGTGAAAGGCAATGTCATCGCGCTCAGCACCAGCGGCGATATCTCCGTATTGAAGCCCGAAGGCAGAATCAGGCTGGTGTCGAAGGCGGGCGATGTGGAACTTGAACTGTCTGGCATTTTTGGAGGAGGGGAGGTGAATACCTACTCGGGCGACATAAACCTCATGTTCGAAGATGCCAACGTGGAATTCCGAGCCGAGACCTTGTCAGGTCAGATCAGCTCGCCAGGTACGACCATTTCTAATGGCGTTGGACCGCGGCGCTGCACCTTTAAAATGGGCCAGGGCAGCAAGCGCCTTCATGTGAAGAGCGTCCTGGGCGATATCGAGGTCGATTGAAAGTTCTCATGCATCAATAGTGAAAAGCTCCTTGATCTCACTTCCGTAAAGCTGCCCGATCATATGCCGCTTCAGTTCCTGCTTTGCCGACAGTTCTCGCCCCGGCTGGAAGCTTTCAGGCAGGATTTCGAACTTGGAAATGCGCTCGAACGACTTGAAGCCCGTTTTCAGACAGACAAGGCTGGAAATCTCGCTACTGATCAGACTTCGCGTCTGCGGCTGGTTGACCAGCACTTCATAATCGCCGAAGGAGAGATTGTTCTCCCGCGCCCATAATTCGAGATTTTCCCTTTTCGGGACGATGAGCGCAGCCAGATACCTTTCATCCTGCCCCACCACGACAGCCTGTTCAATATAACGACTTTCGCAAAGCTTCTGTTCGATGGGAACCGGTTCGACATTCTCGCCGCCGCGGAGGACGATCGTGTCTTTCGCCCTTCCCACTATCTTGATTTCGCCATTGACCGTCAGCATGCCCAGGTCTCCTGTGTTGAGCCAGCCATCAGGTGAAACCGCCTTTGCAGTCAGATCGGGACGCTTGTAGTATCCCATCATGACCTGCGGCCCCCGGACCTGAATGATGCCTTTTCTGCATTGGCCGATGTCATTGCCGGCTTCGTCGACAATGCGGATTTCCGTCCCGCGGATGATCGGACCTACCGTGCCCAGCACAGGGTGGCTCGGCAAGCGGATACCGAGAACGGGTGCGGTCTCGGTCAGGCCGTAGCCCTCGATGATGGCGACCCCGATGGCATTGAAGAACCGATCGACGTCGGTCGGAAGCGCGCCTCCTCCCGATACGCCAGCAACGAAATGCCTGCCGAGTTTTTCCTTTATCTTGCGATAGACAAGGAGATCGCCGAGCTGACGCAGAGGCCAGAGCAGCGCAAAGGGAATGATTGACCCAGCTATCTCCAGAACCCTGGAATGCGGGGCAAAGTAGGGCACTAGGCCGAGTATATGGTTTTTGAAAAAGGCATAGGATTTGCCAACAGCCACGAAGAAGCCAAACATGAGCTGGGTGATGCCGCCCGCCTGCCTTATGCTCTTGTACACGCCTTCCTGCACCGATTCCCATATCCTGGGAACCGAAGTGAACCACTGGGGCTGGACAGCCTGCATGTCGGCGAGCAGCACGGGCCCGATCGGCTTGGAGTAGGCGATCGCTGCCCCTGCCTGGAGGATTACATACTGGCAGACGCGTTCGAAGGAATGCCATACCGGCAGTACGGAAAGGAGAATGTCCCCGGACTTCATCCCGATGGCTTCGGGAAGGTATTCGGTCTGATGCAGAAAGTTGCCGTGGCTCAGCATGACGCCCTTTGGTTCGCCCGTCGTGCCCGACGTGTAGATGATAGTCGCAAGATCGTCGCGCGCCCCCCGGGAAACCTCGATCTTATAGAGTTCCGGATTGAGCCGTGAAGCCGCCTGGCCGCGCTGCATGATCTCTGGATATGAATAGAACCGGAATCCGGCCTTCGCTACCTTCCCTGCAACATCCAGGCCCGCCGAGTCGATCATGATTATTGTCTTGAGAAGAGGCAGTGCGGGGCTGGCCTCGAGCAGCTTTTCAAGGATGACCTGGTTTTCCACGACAGCCATTCTGCACTCGCTCCAGGAAAGGATGAAGGTCAGTTCCTGGGCTGTGGCATCGGAACCTCGCGGCACGTCCGAAGCGCCGAGCCCAAGAATGGCCAGATCGGTGACAAGCCACTCAGGCCGATTGTCTGAAATCAAGCCTATCCGGTCCCCCCGCTGCACCCCCAGGGCGCAAAGGCCCGCCGCGAAAGCCTCGGTATTCTCGAGAAGCTTGGCATAACTGGTAGGCCGAAAGCTCCCTTTGCCATCTTTCGAGAGCTGCGCTGTCATGTTCGGCTGCTGCCTGACTTTTTCCAGAAACATCTGTGGAATTGTCTGTGCCATAAGATCTCCTGTATTAAGAATGACATATGTACCATATATGTAAATATGTCAAAATGTCAAGAGACTCTGTGGCGAAAGGGCGGGGCGCAGGGCTGGAATAGATGCCTTTTTTTCAGCAGGAGGCTGGTGGCAGCAACCGGTCGTCCGGGACTTCATCGAAGTACGAGCCTAGAAGGCTTGCCATCATGGACAGACTCGATGCGTTGTTGAGTTTTACCTTCAAGTACTGGGCAAATTTGAAGTTATCACAATAATACGAAAAGAATCGCCTTGCGCTTTCGAGCTGGAAAGGGATCGGCGACATGGCTTCCTGAAGCTCGAGGAAGCGGAGGCCGATCTGCAGAAGGTCGATGGGGGTGGCTTGACTGCCCCGGATGAGTCTGAAAATCCAGGGCCTTCGCACGGCTTCCCGGCCGATCATGAGGGCGTATGGCTTCTGTTCGCCCATGACCTGGCGGAATGCCCCCGGGCTTGCGATGTCGCCATTGCCGACAATGGGAACCGGCAGGTCGCGGCTCAAGGCGCCGATGACTTCCCTGTGCGGAGAGCGCCTGAATTTCTGCGAGTCAGTGCGTGGATGGATTACGAGGAAATCGAGTCCGGCCGCACAGAGCGCCTGACAGTATTTCAGAAGCCG
>JAJFUL010000080.1 GCA_021372425.1 Spirochaetaceae bacterium | reverse complement strand
GGCTTTTCCTTTCCAAGGCCGAGTGAAAGGCCAAAACCACTCTGGCAAGCCCTTGGCTGATCCGGGCCGGCAAGTTTTGAATCAGCAAGCTGGGATTCGCGCGTAAATAGGCTGGAAGGTGGTTCATGGCTCGATCGGAATTCAGTGTAGGCGAGGCGCTCCTGCCGATTCTGGCGGCCTTCATCGGCTGTGCAGGAGTATCATGCAGCATGGCCCGGCCCGTGAGCGTGCATTCGCTCCAGGTATCAATTCCAATACTGCCTGAATGCTGGCAGGGACTATCTCTCGATGGGTATGAAGTGCATTGGGAAGATCCGGCCGGCCAGAAGCGGACAAGTATCATGAAGCCTGATGAAGGGCTGGTGGTCGAGGTGAAGCGCGGATGCAAGCAGGCCATTCTCGCCTATCCGCTCACGGCAAAGGCAAGATTCCGGCCCTTTGGTGCCCTGTATCCCTACGATGTCGCTCCAGAAACCCCGGGCTTCATTTCTGCGCAGCCAGACCTTCTCCTTTTTTCTTCCAGCTCCGGATACACTGCTGCCTGCGCCGTTGCACTTGAAAAGGCTGGCTGCGATCCCTGGGCTTTCGCCCTTGATGAGCTTCATGAAGTCTGGGAAAAGAAAGACTGCGATCCTTGGCAATTGGCCACAGCGGAAGCGGCCAGTGCGCTGATGGATGCTTCCTTTGGATCAGGCATCTTCTCGGCAAAGGCGACCGAAGTTGAATTGCCGGGCGAGGAAGCATGGTGGCCAGAAAGCCCCTTCATACAAGTAGGGCAGGTTGCCGGGAGAAAATATGCGTGCTTGCCCGAGGGGCTCAACCTGCTGTATGGAACCGACGAAACTCTGCTGGTAATGGTTGCCGGCGATGAAACGACCATGCAAAGGCATTCGTATGCCGGGACTAGATGCTGCCTTGACTGTCAGACCGCAGCGCATTCCGGGGGCCTGCAACCGGCAGGCGGATTGTGAATTCCGAGCCTTCCTGGACATAACTTTTCGCTTTCACTTCGCCTTCGTGGGCTCCGACAATATGCTTTACAATGGCCAGCCCCAGACCCGTTCCGCCGGTATTCCGGTTGTGGGATTTGTCTACCCTGTAGAAACGCTCAAAAATATGCTCCAGATCAGCGGCCGGTATGCCCACGCCTTTGTCTTTCACGCCGAAAAGGATAAAAGGCCCTTCTTCCCTGCACCATAAATCTACCTGCGAGCCTGCAGGGGAATAATGCAGCGCATTGTCGAGAAGATTCACGAGAGCCTGTTCTATCAAGCCCTGATTGGCGATGAAAGACAAATCCTGATCCATGGTGACGTTTACGGTGATGTTCTTCTGGTCCGCACGCGGCTGAATCGAGGCGATGGCTGACCGGATAGTCTTTTCGGCCGAACAATTCTCCACCGTGAGCCACGCCGAGGGGTTGCCTTCGATTCTGGAAAGAGTCAGGAGATCGTTGACGATCCGCTCCATGCGTTTGGAGCTGTTTTCGATTATTGACAAGTATTTCTTTTTATCATCATCTATTGTTTTGTCATCAAGAAGGATTTCGGCATAACCGTGTATAATCTGGATCGGAGTTCTCAGCTCATGGGACACATTGGCAACAAAGTCAGTCCGGATCTTCTCGAGCCGGTTGAGTTCGGTGATATCGCTGATGACGGCGACGGCATTGAGCTTGCTTCCCTGTTGGCTGAAAGGTGATGCGTGTACCTTGAGTCGCTGTTCTCCCTTGTGGAAGATGCTTATTTCGCTGAAGACTTCCGTCTTGCTGGCAAGGCATTCCCTGAAAAGCTCTGCAAGCTGGTCTTCGCCGATCGCTTCGATGATGGTTTTGCCTGTGAGTTCATCCCTGGTCGCGGAAAATAGTCTCAAGAAAGCCGGATTCGTCTCGATGATTCGGAGGGAAGAATCCACGGCGACTATTCCTTCTCCCGCTGCTTCGAGAATCGATGAGTAGCGCCTGCCGAGTTCTTCATTTTCCCGGGAACGACACCGTATCTGCTCGACCATCAAATCAAGAGAGGCATCCAAAGGCTTCAGCTCTTGCGGCAGCCTGAGCGGAGGCAATTTCTGCGTGCCTGAATTCAGGGCATAGGATTCGGCTTTCCGCTGAAGCGCAGCAATGGGGCGGGTCAACTGCCTGTTCAGGATGATGCTGATAAGAACCGAAAGGACCGCTACGAACAGGATGAAGGATATGAGAAGCCACTGGGAGCCCAAAAGCTCGTCTGTCCTGAATACGAGGGGCATGGCCAGGCGCACTACATAGGTCATGCCTGTCGGGCCACCTGAAGCTCCTGCATTTCCGGAATCGACAAAAGGAATCGCCGCATACAGCATTCTCACGCCCGTTGTCGAGGATTTTCGGACGGCTGTTCCCGGCTTCCCCGACAGTGCTGTCCGGACTTCTGCCCGGCTGAGGTGGTTTTCCATCTGATGTGGTGAAGCGTCCGAATCCGCAATCACCCTGCCGTCCAGGCCTATGAGCGTGACCCGATAACCGGTTGACCGGGCTACACGCTGGGCCTGAATCGCAAGACTCTTTTCTCTGTCATGGTCCGCACCGGATGATGATTCCTGAGTTTCCAGCACGGAAACAGCCAGTCTGGTTGTTTCCAGGAGCACTTTCGAACTCGACTCAATCATGAGCGTATCGGAGATTTTTATTGCGACCAACACGAAAACACAGGTCGCAATAAGAATCGCGGCAATGATGAGAATGAGATTTTTCCTGAATATGCTGGTTTTCACGGATCGTCCCTGAGCCGGTAGCCAATGCCGCGGATGGTTTCGAGCAGGCTCGCTGAAGTGCCCAGCTTCCGTCTTATGGAAAGGATATGCACGTCGATTGCCCTGTCGGTCACAGGGTAATCAGGGCCTTTTGTATATTCGATGATCTGCTCTCTCGTGAAGACGCGTCCTGGTTCTTTCATGAAAATTTCCATGATCGCGAATTCCGTCGCCGAAAAATCGATATTCTCTCCGTTTGCCGTCGCAGCATGGCGTTTCCGGTCGAGGGAAATGCCCTGTAAAGACAGGATATCGGCATCGGCCGGGCTGGCGGGGCTAGCCTTCCCGTTGCGCCTGAGCACCGCTTTGATTCTTGCGATGAGAATCCTGGGGCTGAAGGGCTTGACGACATAGTCATCGGCGCCAAGCTCCAGCCCTGCGACAATGTCGGCGTCATCGTCCCTGGCTGATGCGATGATGATTGGAAGATCGCGCAGCAGGGTCATTGACCGGAGTACCTTGAGAAAGGAAAGCCCATCCATGCCCGGGAGCATGAGATCGAGTATGCAGAGCGAAAAGCTGTTGGTTTTTAAGGCTGTCAAAGCGTCTTCGGCCGTGGGGGCGTGATGGCTTTTCCAACCTTCGTTCCTGAGGGCGATGGAAATCAGGTCCGCGATGTCCTGATCATCTTCGACGATCAGTATCTCATCCATGGTTTGTCCTTCCGCTTTTCATTCATTCAAATCGGCATGAATTCCTTCTACCATGAACACGATTGCCTCGCAAGCATTGGTCATATGGTCACCCAGGCGCTCGAGGTGGCCGGAAAGGATGATGATGCGTGTTGCCCTCTCGGCTTCTTCAGGGTATTGACGAAGGAAAAGCAATGTTTCCTGCAGCAGGGACTTGTGGATGTGGTCGATCTGGTCGTCGAGCTGGGCTGTTTGCCTTGCCAGCGCCGAGCTGCGGATTTTGTAGGCCTGTGCTGTTCCATGGATCATGGCTGCACCCATATCGGCCATCTGCATGATCTTCTCAAGCTGTCGCCATTGCGGTTCATTGAGAAACAACTTGGTTGCCTTGGCAAGGTGGACGGCATAATCGGCGGCTCTCTCGAAATCCGAAGCGAGCTTCATGACAGAAAGCAGCTTGCGCAAGTCTGAAGCAACGGGCTGCCGGGTCGCGATGATTTCTATGACTTTGTCGTCAATGCTCAACTGGAGCCTGTCGATAATGCTGTCATTCGTCTTTACTGCCCCGCAAAGGTCGATATCCTGGGTCTTCAACGCATGACTGGCCTTCTGGACTGCCTCCTCGGCTTTCGAGGCCAGAAGCAACATGAGTTCGTCAAGCTCCGCTATATCAATGTCGAAACCGGGGTTCTGCATTTTCGATGCTCCTTTCAGCCAAAACGGCCAGTGATATATCGCTCCGTCCTTTCATCTTCCGGGTTTACGAACAGTTTCTTCGTTGGAGCATATTCAATCAAGTCGCCCAGGAGCATGAAGGCTGTCATGTCGGATATCCGTCCAGCCTGCTGGAGATTGTGGGTAACAATAATTATTGTATAGTCTTTCTTCAGTTCGCTGGTGAGTTCTTCGATGCTCGCCGTGGAGAGAGGATCGAGCGCGCTTGTAGGCTCATCCATGAGAATTACCTCGGGAGTGAGTGCAAGTGTGCGGGCGATGCAGAGCCTTTGCTGCTGGCCGCCCGAAAGCGACATGGCACTTCTCCTGAGCTTGTCCTTCACTTCGTCCCAGAGTGCTGCCTTGCGGAGGCAGGACTCGACCAGCTCGTCACAATTTCCCTTGTGACCATGAATTCTGGCTGCCCATGCGATGTTCTCGTAGATGCTCTTCGGGAAGGGATTGGGCTTCTGGAAGACCATGCCGATATTAGTCCTTACAGTAACGGGATCGATGGACGGAGCATAGATGTTCCTCGAATGGAAAAGGACTTCGCCTTTCGTGACGGTGCCGGGAATAAGTTCGTTCATGCGGTTGAATGCGCGCAAGGCTGTGCTTTTCCCACAGCCGGAAGGCCCGATTATGGCCGTGGTTGCTTTTTTGGGTATGGAAAGGGAAATGCCTTTGACGGCTCTGGCCCCATCCGCATAGATTACTTCAAGATTTTTCGTGGAAAGGGCGATGTGGTCGGATGGAAAATTCAATTCCATGTGCAGAATGTCGTGGCTTGGCATGAGTTTTTCATGTGTTCTCTGTTAAATTTGAGTTAATAAGAGGCATCGGATTTTCGGAACTGGCCGATCTCAAGGCAACATGCTGGCTGGGCGAGACCTGGCGTCAGCCCTTGAGCAGCTTCGGGATTTCGGCGAGGGTCCCGACATTCTTTCGTTTCATCCATACGATTATACCTTCCAGAATATTCATAGGCGCCGCGGGGTCGGCGAAAAGAGCGGTTCCGACCTGTATGGCGGAAGCGCCAGCCAGAAGGTATTGGATTGCATCATCGGCTGTCGAAATACCGCCGCAGCCGATGATCGGAATTCTGACGGCCCGCGCTGCCTTCCAGGTACAGGCGACTCCTATCGGCCTGATCGCCGGGCCAGAGAGTCCGCCCGTTCCCCGGGCGAGGCAAGGTTGAAGGCGTTCGGTATCGATCGCCATGCCAACAACGGTATTGATGCAGGTAAGGGCATCTGCTCCGCCCTGTTCGGCAGCCTTGGCGATTGAGGCTATGTCGGTCACGTTGGGACTCAGCTTCACGATGATGGGCCTCGCCGTAAGCTTGCGCAGTTTCCCGACAAGCCGTTCCACTTGGACAGGATCGGTCCCGAAGGCCATCCCGCCATGACTGACGTTAGGGCATGAGATATTCACCTCGTAGGCATCGACTCCGTTATGCCCGGGACCTGCATTTTCCTCTATTGCCCCGGTGACGCGGCAGTATTCATCTTCGGTGGAGCCTGCAATATTTACGACGATCGCACAACTTCTCGCCTTCAGAAAAGGCAGTTTTTCCTGCACAAAAGCGGCAACGCCGGGATTTGCGAGGCCAATGGAGTTGAGCAAGCCCTGAGGGGTTTCGAAGAGGCGTGGCGGAGGGTTTCCTTCGCGGGGGGCCAAGGTAACGGCCTTTGTATAAATGGCGCCCAACCGGTCAAGATTGATCAGCGGTTCATATTCCTGGCCAAATCCGAAGGTGCCTGAAGCGACGCCTACTGGATTGCGCATCGTCATGCTGCCTATGGCAAGGGAGAGATCAGGCTCGGTCATGGTTTCTCCCAGTCAATCTGCCCGCCCGGGTAGACAGGCCCCTCAGAACAGACCCTTGTGTAACCGCCACCTTTCAGTGGGAGCACGCAGCCCTGGCAGGCGCCGACCCCGCACGCCATCCATTGTTCAGCTGATAGCTGCAGCCCGGAGCCACTTTCCTGCGCAAGCCGCTCGACGGAGCGCAGCATGGGGCTTGGGCCGCAGGCGTAAAGGTGCCTGCCTGCTGCAGGCGCAGGTTCGGGAACGGGAATATGCCCGGATTCAGATTTGCACTTCTGCTGCAAGAGTATGGTCAATACGTCGATCGCAGTGCCCTTCAATCCCGAACTGCCATCGTCTGTGGCGAAGAGCACAGACTTCATGCCCGCAGGGCGAACGGGAAGGCCGGAAAGCACTGTCTTGGCCAGAAGGCCGGCATCAGGTACATCCGAAACGGTTCGAAAGCCAAGGATGCAGGTGGTATTTTGCTCCATAAAATGCTTACATATGTATGAATAAAGATACAATATTGGGCCGCATCCTATGCCGCCGGCAGACAGATAGACGACTTCTCCGCTTTTCGGCATAGAGAAAGCGTTTCCAAGGGGCCCAATAACATCTATTAGATCGGCATCGCGCTGCATGGAAAGAGTGTTCTGATGCGCAGCGAGCGCTTTGGTTCCAATGCCGCGGACCTGGTATAGGGAATAGGCAACGCCATTGTCGACGCCAGCAAAAGCCAAAGGGCGTCTCAGCAACCCCGCGTCTCCCTGTGTCAGTGCTACAGGCCTGAAGGTGAAGAATTGCCCTGGCAAGGGTTCGGCAAGATCTTCGGGCCATGAAAAGCCGAGAAGCCTCC
>JAJFUL010000065.1 GCA_021372425.1 Spirochaetaceae bacterium | reverse complement strand
AAAAGCCGGAGCAGCACGACGGTTCCCTTGGTTTTACGTCGCGAGAAGCGACGACCTTTGATCGCGACCGTCGTATACCGGTATTACCCGAGCTTCCCAAGCTCGTGAAGCGGGTTCGACTCCCGTCGGTCGCTGTAGAATCAGACAGTAAAAATTGTCGGTGTACAAAATCGCGAGGGTATTCAGGAAACTCAATATTCCATATTTAATACCTGAGTTTCAATCACATTTTTACACGATACGCGTTCCATGCCCAAAGGCTCCGAGACACGTGCAGGCCGCGCGGGCAAACGAGGTCCCTCGTTCCAGACAGGCCATCACCGCGATTTGGTAATCGGCTCCAGAAAAATATTTTGCTTCAGAGGCCAGACGACGCCCCAGATATTCAAGCGTAAACCCAGAGGCGAACGCGTCCCCGGCTCCGAGGGTATCCACTGCATCCGCTTCTCTATCAGGTCCTATCATATACTTCGTCTTACCGTCGAAAAACAGGGCGCCATCTTCTCCGAGAGTCGCCACAATGTGGGGGCAGCCGCTCTTCAAAACGAGCCCGAGGGCCTCTGTCAATGTCTCTGCGGAAGCGCCGCTGCAGGACAGGAATGCGATATCGATGAACGGACATATCCGTTGGACTCTTGCCGTATCGCCCCAGCTTTTCGAAAAATCATAGGAGACCGATACGCCACAGGCCCGAAGCGTTCCCAAGATTCCGTCCGTGTAGCTATTGTTGCTGGTGTGCACATGATCAAAGCCGGCGATATACTCCAGATCGCTCGCCGACAATTCGAGGGGGTAGCGTGCCGATACTCCGCCTTTATTGCTACCCAGAAACACTCGGTCGTTGCCGTCGAGCCTCACTACAGCATACCCGTTCTCGCCGTGATACTGGCGGCAATGTGACCGATCCACGCCGAGGTCGTCAAGCACCGCCTGAACATGCTCGGCAACGCCGTCGTCGCCGAACACGCCGAGGTAGCCTGCGAAGGCGCCGCCCAACTTTGCGTTCACGGCGAAATTGAGCGCCTGCCCGCCGGGATACATCATCCCGGAATCGATATATTTGTCGCAGACATTGTCACCGATACCGAGCACTTTCATGATATTGCGCCCATCTCCGTCTAAGACTTGATCCAATCCACACCGAACCTGGCGACAGCCATCGTCCGGGGCGATATGCACTGTCCGTCCAGCCAGCCCTTCTCGTAGATGCAGTAGAGGGTCGTCCCGTCGGGCGATGCGGCCAGATCAGAATAGCCGCTCTCTTCGGCAATATGCTTCCCATAGGGCCATGTCTCGCAGTCATCCGTGGAAAGACGCACGGTCAGGTTGCGGCGGGCGTCGTCGCTCCAGCGCTTGCCGCCCTCGAGATACGACTTGAGGCCAGGGAGGTCGTCCCACGCACAGTTGGAAAACGCGAAAACGCCGGATCCTCCAAGCACACCATCGACCCTTACAATGCCGGCTGCGCACACAGGGTCAGGCAACGCAAGCTCGAAGCGGGGACCACTCCACCGCGCTCCTCGATCCGTGCTGATCACCACCGCGCGTCTCCTGAGAGGTGTATCGTGTCGTATGTTGAGCAGGATGCGTCCATCGCTCAACTCGCAGGAAGCCGCCTCATTCGGATTCACGAATGAGGCCGAATCGCGGACGATGCCGCAGCGTCGCCAAGTTTCACCGCTATCTTCGCTCAGGATTCCCGCGACAACAGATGGACGGTGAGTATCGCCGCCACAGGAGAGCCACGCCTGTAAGAAGAGTGAACCATCCGCCAACTCTATGCCATGTCCCGGTCCCACCGAAAAGACATTCCAGGGATACTCGCCCCGAAATCCTTCGAAGACGAGCGTAATATCCTGTACCTTCCCCCACGAACGGCCGTCGTCGGGGCTTTTCATGTAATAGCACTTGGCATGATTTACATTGTAGAAAAAATGGACTGCCTTGCTGCGGCTCTCCGCTATCATGACGGCGTTGTGGGTCGTCTCACCGCGGCGTCCCGGCACAAGAATTCTGCGCTCCTCCCAAACTTGGCCGTCCTCGCTGGCGCGCACAATGAGATCCTGTCGCGCTTCGTCGACATTCCGCGCGTCATAATACGCCAGCACTCTCCCCGAAGCGGTGACGACAATGCCTGGCACTCGGTACATGGAATATCCTCCGGTGCCAGCGCTTTCAAGCGTCCACTCCAGAAACTGCTTTCCCGACATTGTCATTCACCTATCACTTCTATGAAGTAGCTGCGCATTTTAAGTCCGTCGAATTCGACGAAGTAGATGTCCTGCGCATGTCCGATGACCATCTTCCCGTCCTGTACGGGAAGGATGCAGTTGTTGCCCGACAGCATGGATTTGAGATGCCCGGGGGAATTGCCACCCGTCGTCCCATAAGAAGGAAGAAAGTGGGCGTGCATGTAGGAAGAATCCTTGGGGATAAGCCTTTCGAGCGCCTCCTCGATATCTTCCTCGACACAGGGGAGGCTCTCGTTCATCATGATGCCTGTCGTCGTATGCGCGGTTATCACGGCCACCAACCCATTTTGGACCCCAGACCGGGCGACAAAATCCGCGACTTCCCCGGTGATCTTTATCATCTGGAATTCTCTGACGCTGCGGAGCCGAACCGTCTTCAGTTTTACCATAATCCTAAGCCTCCAGCTTCAAGAAATGCACCGCGTTCAGACCGAGGATATTCTCCAGAGTCCTCGGCTTGAATCCGACCTTCTCCAGACCCTCACGGAGCCTGACCGGCCTGAATCGTGGCGCGTTTGATCCGAAAAGAACTTTGTCGGCGAAATTTCTGTCGACCCATAGAGGACCCATGTTTTTCTTGAAGAGCTGCTCATAGAAGTCCTTCGGCGAATCGAGATATAAGAGAGATGTATCCGTGAACACATTCGGGTATTTGATGAGCAGCATGACCGTTTCGTCTATCCATGGCCAGCCAAAGTGGGCGAGGCAGATGCGCAGTTCGGGATATCCGAGAGCGACATCCTCAAACTCCAGCGGCCTCGCGTATTTTGCCGGTGCGTTCGGCTCCCAACTTAAACCGGAATGAAAGAGTATCGGTTTGTCGTATTTGACGCAGAGCTCATAGATAGGCGCCATTATGGCATCGCCGGGATGAAACCTCTGGCTGGAAGGATTAAGCTTAAGACCGGAGAGTCCAAGGTCTTCGAAGCACCGGACAAGCTCGACCGCAGCATCCTTCCTGTGAGGATCCACGGAAGCGAAGCCGACGAATCTGTCGGGCGCGAGCGAAACCAGCGTACGCACCTCATCGTTCGATATGACGACCTCGCCCGTGATCGTCGTGAGGTCCAGCGGCAAAAGCACGGACTTGTCGATGCCCGCGTGATCCATCACCTCGAGTGTGTGCTCAAGAGGAGAGGGTGAAGTCTTGTAAAGACCGTAGCGCTGCCGCCGCATCTCCGTCCTTTCGCGATCGCCACATATATCCTGAAAAAATCCAGGATGCACATGCATGTCAATGACCATCGAAATCTCCTTCCTATCAATACGGTTCGAATCCAGAGACCACGTGAGCGGCTTGCCGCGCACCGCTCATGAGGCAGGCGGGTATGCCCGCACCTTGCATGGCCTCGTACATGAATCCCGCGGCGAAGGCATCGCCCGCCCCGACGGTATTTACCACCTCGGTCTCCACAATACCACAGCGCGTAAAGGTATTCCCATCATACGCCATACTGCCTTCCGTCCCAAATGTACCGATCACGACGCGAGGGCCAAAGGAGTGCGCCCAGGCCAAAGTATCCTTCACTTTCTCATCATAGTTCCCAAAAGAAAACATGGCATAATCTACATTTGAAAGAATCTCCCCGTTGCCGGGCTCGCGATGGCGGATGGAGAAATCGAAGAATATTGCGGCTCCTTCAGATCTCAGTTCCGGCAGCAAGTCCGGTATGCGCGCAGACAGGTCGACATGGATTAGGTCGTGTTTCTTCGCAAAGGCAATATCGTCGGGCGAGGGACGGTACACATCCATCACCCCTCGAATGCGCTCTCCATGCACTCTGTCGCGCCCGTTCAAATGCATCTTTATCACGGCGGTCGCTCCATCCATTACGTGGAGATGCGACGAGTCGATCCCGTATTCGCCGAGCCTCTCCTTCATCGCGCGCCCATAAAGATCATCGCCGACAGCGCTGACGACCGAGCCAGGGACACCAAACTTGCTCCAGTTAATGACGAAATCGACTCCGTTGCCTGTCGGATAAGAAATGCCTTCCTTTTCATATACATCCATACAGACGAAACCGAGCGCGCAAGCCCTCATGCCCTCATCCTTTTCGTTTCTTCGGCGTCGAGCTCATATGTCCCGTTTTCCCGAATCCTGACTGCCACGCGATAAAGTTCGAGGGCCTTCTCGGGAGAAACTTTTTCTTCCAGGACATCCTCGAGGACCTTTTCCGGGGGGCGCTTGACCGGATCGCCATAGCCGCCTGACCCCGGCGTCAGGACTTCGATCACGTCGCCTTTCTTGACAGGCAAGCCCGTGCATTTGGACGGCAGATGTGTCACGGAGCCGTCTACCGAGTGGAGATAATACGCGCCGCCGTATCCATCGCGGCCGCCTTCAAGGCCCCAGGGCTGAAATTTCTGTCTGTCTCCCAAGCCAGTGTATCTCACGCCGTCGTTCATGATTTCGAATTCGCGCTGAATGCCCAGTCCTCCGCGATATTCGCCCGCGCCACCGGAATCCTTCCGCAGCGCGTATTTCTTTATCGTAATGAGGGGAAATTCGAACTCAAGCGCTTCCACAGGCATGTTCGACGTATTGGTCATGTGGACCTGCACCGCGGAGAGCCCGTCTGAATGCCGGCTCGCGCCTGAACCGCCCGCGATGGCTTCGTGATAGATGAATACATGGTCCTTATTGTCCGGATCGTTGCCTGTGAATACCGCCGTGGTACAAGCGCTGTTGCATCCGGCGATGATTCTCTCCGAGACCGCCGGTGCCAAGGCGCCGAAGATGACATCGGGGAGCCGTTGGCAAGTATCGATCATGACGCCGACCGGTGCGGGGTGCGTGGAATTCACGAGACAGCCCTCGGGCGCTATGACCTTGAATGTCCTGTAGATGCCCGCATTCGAAGGAATATCGGCTCCGACGAGGGCTTTCATGGAATAGAACACCGTCGCCAGAAGAGAATTGTAGGGCACATTGATGGGTGCCTCCACCTGGGGACAGGTGCCCGTGAAATCGAAGACCATGGAGTTATCTTCGATCGTTATCTTTACCGTAATCGGCAGCGGATCCGGATGTGCCGGGCCCGCCGTGTCCATATAGTCGGTAAATGTATACACACCCTTTTTGAGCGTAGAAATTGCGTGCCGCAATCGGCGTTCCGCATAGTTCTGAAGCTCCACCATGCACTCGAGCAGCAGGTCCCCATACTTCTCATAGGTCTCTGTCATCCGGCGCACGCCCACGCGGTTGGCGGATATCTGCGCGATAAGGTCTCCGTAATGCTCAGTCGGTACGCGAGTGTTGGCGAGCAACATATCCATGACGCTGCTTATGATGGCCTCATCCTTGCAGATACGGATAATCGGTATCTTGATTCCCTCCTGAAAGATGCTCGTGGCGTCTCCCGAGGTACTTCCCGGCACTTTGCCGCCGATATCCGAGTGGTGCGCCATGTTGACGACCCAACCTATCAGTTTTGTGCCCGCAAAGGCGGGGGCTGCCAGCACAATGTCGGGGAGATGGTTGCCACCACCATTGTAGGGATCGTTTCCGATGAACATGTCCCCCGGCACAATGCTCTCACGCGGAAATTTTTTGTAGAGTCCCTTTACGAAGGTCAGAAGCGACCCCAAATGGATAGCGAGGTTCTCCGCCTGTGCCACCATGTTTCCGTCGGGATCGATGATGGCGGTCGACACATCGCGCCGTTCCTTGATATTCGTCGAATATGCGCTTTTAATAATGGAGACTGTCGTCTCCTCCGCTATCGAAAGCAACAAGTTGCCGACGATCTCGACTGTTACGGCGTCGGCTTTTCTTGCCCTGATCATCGCTGACCTCCTTCATGCTCTACCCTGAGATTGAAATAGCCATCGAGGTGGGCCGTCCATTCCGGAGTGATGACTATCGTCGTATCCATCTGTTCTATTACTGCAGGCCCGGCGATAGTGCAGCCAGGCTTCATGTCGGCTTTGTCGTATATATTGCAGTCGACAAACTCCTGCGCTCCCTGGAAGAGCACTTTTCTGGTTTCGATGGGGCGTGGCACGGGCGCGCTCTTGTCGACCGACACTTCGTGCATATCCGGTTTGTCGATATCGCCTATGGCGGACAGTTTATAATTCACTATCTGAATATTTTTGTCGCGGTCAAAATATCCGTAATTCTTGTCGTGTTCCTTATGGAAGGCTTCGATTGCATCGCGCAACACCTCCTCGGTCATCGGGGAACCGGGCAAGGAGACCGTAATTTCATAGTTCTGATGTTCGTACCTGGCATCGATGGCGCGGACAAAACTGCGACGCTCAGGCGGCACACGTTCCTTATCCAGCAAACCTGTCCCTTCCGCGAGCATGGAATCGAAGATTCCGTTTATCGCCTCCAGATTTTCCTTTTTCGCCAGCATGATATTGCTCCGGCTCAAATCGAACTTCGTGTCCGCCATGAGAAGTCCAAGCGAACACAGTGTGCCCGGTGAGGGAGGGATGATGATGATGCCGATACCGAGCTCATTCGCCACCTCGCAGGCGTGCAGAGGGCCAGCCCCGCCGAACGCCATGAGCGAAAAGTCGCGCACATCGTATCCGCGCTCCACCGATACGACACGGATAGCCCTGATCATGTTTGAATTTATGACCGAAATGATCCCGTTCGCGGCCTCATACAGGCCGATCCCCGTCTTGGAGCAGATATAGTCTCTGATCGCCTTCTCCGCCCGTTCGGGATAGACCGCCATACGGCCACCGAGAATCTTCTTCTGGTTCAGCTTGCCGAGCAGTATGTTGGCATCGGTGACCGTGGGCTCTATTCCGCCGACGCCGTAACAGGCGGGCCCAGGATTGGCGCCAGCGCTCTTGGGCCCGACCTTCATCACGCCGCCCGCGTCTATTCTGGCCAGACTCCCTCCGCCGGCTCCTATGGTCACGATATCGAGCATGGGTATTCGCGCCGGATATCCTTCGACAAGCCGCTCTGACGAAAGCGTCGATACGCCGTTTTCGATGAGGCTGATGTCGGCGCTGGTGCCGCCGATGTCGAGCGATATAATCTTGTCGACACCGCACTGCTTGCCTATGTACGTCGCGCCCACCACTCCGGCGCTGGGGCCCGATACGGCGGTGCGTATCGGACAATCCTCCGTCTCCTTGATGGAGATAATGCTGCCGTTCGACTGAGTGACATAGGGCGAGACGGTGATGCCGACATCGCGGATCGTCTTTTCGAACTTCTTGACGTAACGTTTCATCAGCGGACCGAGATAGGCGTTCAGCACTGTGGTGCTCATGCGTGAGAATTCCCGGAACTCCGGGACGAGTTCACTCGATATTGTCACGTAGGCCTCGGGGAACTCGCGCTCGATAATGCTCTTGATCTTCTTCTCGTGGCTCGGGTTTATGAATGAGAAAATAGTACAAACCGCGATGGATTCGGCGCCAGAGGCTTTTATCCGGAGGACGACATCCACCACTTCCTCTTCATTGAGGGGAGTTTTCACCGTGCCATCGTAAAGAATGCGTTCGTTCACTTCGAACTTCATGCCGGGGCCGATGAGGCTCTGGGGCTTCGGTTTCAAGAGATCGTAGAGCGAAGGCCGTTTCTGCCATCCGATCTCCATCAAGTCCTTAAAGCCCGCGGTGGTCAGAAGCGCCACTTTCGCGCCATGCTTTTCGATAAGCGCGTTTGTCGCGACGGTCGTACCGTGCGCAAGGTAGGAAATCTCCTCGGGTTTTATCGCATTCTCTTTCAGGATAATCTCGATTCCCTTGACGATTGCCTCTGACGGATCAGCAGGAGTCGAACTTCTCTTGAAATGGAATAGCTTGCCTGTCTCCGTATTGAAAACGGAAAAGTCCGTGAATGTGCCACCCACATCAACACCGATCATGTAGCTCATAACCTTTCCTCCAAACTATAAATGCATAGAGATTTTTCTCTATTATGCATTGCTTTTCGTGTAGTGATTCTTGCCATGAAACATGAAGGCAAATACCGGAATCAACGACATTGTAAAGATCGAGAAGCACAAGAATGCCGCCCTTATGCTCCAGGCCCGGATTATGACAGCTCCTATGACATTTCCGAGTATCCTTGCGAGATTTCCTGTAAAAAGCGCATACATCGCCTGTCCCGAGGCCTTATACTCATCCGACACGTTTGTATTTATATAATTTACTATCGCACAATGCATTATTATGAAACTTATGCCCTGCAGACATTGCACCGCCATTTGTCCATAAGGATCCACCACAAAGTAGGTAAGCAGCCATCGGATCGATGAGGCGGCGGCGGCAAATAAGAGCAATTTCTTTGTTCCGACCTTGGAGAGTATCTTCCCCTGAAAAAGCAAGAAAGGAATTTCGGAACAAGCCGCCACCAGCAAAAGCCAGCCGAGCATCCCCGACGTTCCGCCCAAAGCGGTCGTATAATAAATGGGGAAGGAAGAAACATAGACACCGACGGGAAGCTGCATAACCGTGCCCAAGGCGATGTACAACGTCAGTTCCTTATATTCACCGAGCATCGAAAGAGAGAGCTTCCTTCTCCCTGTCCGGCCATGGCCTGCGACGGGAGGGGCGAAACACACTACGACAAAGTTCAAAAAACCAAAGAGAAGGAAGAGAACAAAAATGTTATCTATCTTTATATCAGCCGATGCTCCGATGAAGACCGAGGCAATCGCGTATCCCGCCGTCCCCGCAAGCCGGATATAGCCGTAGTTGCTCCTTTTCTCATAGTATTCAAGCACGATGGTATCCTCGAGCGGATGTTGCGGCTGTTTAAGAAAGTAGAACAACGCGGTGATGAGAAAAACATAATATACTCGCGATGAAACCTTATACAGCAACATGGTGAGCGTGCTCGTGATTATCACGAACTTGAGCACGCTGTTCTTCGTCCGCGCTCGATCTCCCTCCCGTCCCAAAATAGGCAGCCCAAAGAGCGCGGCGAATGGACCTATCGACATAAGCGCGGTGATCGTAGCCGCATCAATTCCCCGGTGATTCAAATAAAGCGGCAGAAAATAGGTGTAAATGGGATCACAGGCGTAGCCCAGGGCATACATGGACAGGAAGGTGAGCAGAATGGCTCGGCGACCTTTGGGAAATGAACAGCTACGCATTTTCAAATATCAACCAGCTATCCAGCTCTTCAATATGTCGAGTGAACGATCGATCGCCTTATTCGGCTCGAGGTAGTACTGCCTGTCGTTCATTTCCAAGGTAAAACATCCCTTGTACCCCAGAAGCAACGCGTCACGCAGATAGGAATAGACGGGGAGAATACCATCGCCAAAGGCAAGATGCCCTGCGGGGCTGCCATCCATAATATGGATATGTACCGGCGCGCCTCCCAGCGCTTTAAAGTAATCCTCCACAGTCTCTCCGAGTATGCCCATCTGTCCCACATCGAGCATCCCCGCGAGCGCCGGGGAAGAGACCTCGGATACCATCCGGGCGAGCTCATTCGCATAGTTGATGAGGTTCGAACTGATTTTTGTAAGCGGTTCGAGGGCAAGAATTACCCCACTGTCCCGCGCGTACGCGGCAAGTTCCCGGAGTGCGCCGCGCGACCGGTCAAGAGCCTCTTCCTTGCTCTCGTTTAAATAGCCCCAGCCCGCGCTTATCACCAAAACCGGAGCCCCGAGCTCAGCAGCGATACGAATATTCTTTTTAAAATACTCAATGCTTCTCATGCGGATCGAGCTTTCTTTGGCCGCAAGATTATATGGATAAAGCACCTGCTCAGGCGTATACGCGGACACAGAACATCCATGCGACACTATGTCTTCCTTCATCTGTCCCAGTTCACGAGGGCCCATATCCTCATAATATAGATGAGGCGAACCACCCCATATCTCGATTTTATGTACGCCGAAACGTTCCATGGCATCGAGAAAATACTCGAAGGTATAATGACAATATGGATAGCTCATCACAGAGACTCGTTCAGAAAAATCCATCAACATACCATGCTCTTCTGAAAATCCTGTATAAAACTTAAAAAGCAATGGTGCACTCCAATAAGGCTTGAAGTGCACCAAAAGTCTTATTCTTCAGTTATTTCGTCATATCGAGTGTCTCAAGCGGCATGCCCGCCTGTGACAGACAAAGAAGGCCAGGCCGTCCCTCGAAATTCGTCACATACTTCTGCATGCCTGTCGCTTGTTCGCGGTAGCAGATATAGACGTGCGGCGACAAATCGAGCAAACGTTTGGCGAGCTTTTTGTAGATCACGTCGCGTTTCGCGGGATCGAGCGTCGTTCTGCCCTGATCGAGGAGATTGTCCACCTCGGCGTCGCCGAACCAGGCAGAGGTGTTATACGTAGGCTTGCCACTGTACATGTAGTTCGTGAGCCAATCGGGATCACCGAATTCGCCGCTCATGGCGTTGATGAACATGTCAAAATCCTGTTCTCCGACCTTCTTCATTCGCGTCGCCCAATCAGGCAGATCAAGGGTCACATTGATGCCTACCTTTTTAAGATCGTTCTGTACGCAGATGGCGGTCTGCGAATGCATTGAATAGGAAGAAGAAGCGAGCAGTTTTACATTGAAGCCATTTGGATATCCCGCCTCAACGAGAAGCTGTTTCGCCTTTTCTGGGTTGTATTCAAAATAATTATTGAGGTTCGGATCATATCCCAACCAGCCCTTGTTGAGAACAAATCCGTAGATCGGCGTACCGCGGCCAAGGAAAGCTGTATTGATGACGCTGGTCCTGTCGATAGCGTATGAAATAGCCTTCCTCACTCGCGGATCATCAAGGGGTTTTACCTTTGTATTGAAAGAAATCAGCATTACGGGTCCGTTTTCCTGATCGATCGTGAGTCGGGGATCATTCAGCATGCTGGCGGTATCTTTCCAGGGCACGTAATCGGTGATGTCGATGTCCCCGGCGCGCAGTGCGTTGGATCTCGCGTCTTCATCGGCGTAAAAATTGAACGTGATGGAATCCAGCTTGGGCAGCCCTTTCTTGAAATAGTCCTTGTTTTTTTCGACGATGAGGCTCTGTCCCTTATTCCAGCTCACGAACTTGTAGGGACCCGCGCCCATCGGAGCCGTAGCCAAAATGTTTTCCTTCGACTGAGTGTATTTCTTGGAGACAATGGCGCTTTCAATCATCGCCAGGTAATGCACAAACGGCGCGCATTGTTTCTTCAGAACAAACTTTACCGTCTTGGCGTCGACAACGTCGATTTTGTCGATGACCGACAGCTCCTTAAAGAAGGTCGCTCCGGTCTTCGGGTCGAGCAGACGCTCGAAGGTAAATTTCACATCATCGGCGGTGACTGGATCACCATTCTGAAAGTTCGCGTCCTTCAACTTGATAATGTAGGTCTTGTTGTCGCTTCCGACCGTGTACGAGCCCAGCTCTTCGACTAGTTCCCCGTCTTTATCATAGGAAAACAGTGCCCGATAGATGGCTCCGTTGATAACCCTTTTCGCGGTCCCCTGCGCTAACGCCGGATCAAGATTGGCGGGCTCGGCGGAAAGACCGAAAATGAGGTTTTTGCCATTGTCTTTAGACGATGGCGCACCGCTTACGGAAAATCCACACACGAGCAACATGACAATCGCACAGATTATCAGGCGTTTTAGCGATTTGCTCTTGCTTAACATAACCATGCCTCCTCAACGTAATAAAACTATATTTCCCCCGGACTTAACCGGCAAAAACCTTCTGGTTATATTCCCTTCATGTCTCATTATTGAGTTTTGGATCGAGAATATCTCTCAAACTGTCGCCGAGCAAATTCGTTCCAAGAATCGTCAGACAGAGACAAAGCGAAGGCCAGAAAATATAATTGGGAGACAGCATGACATACCCCTTCGCGGCGCCTATCATCTGGCCCCACGACGGAGCGGGCGGCAGTATCCCGACCCCAAGGAAACTGAGCCCCGCCTCCAGCAAAATCGCGGAGGCTATGGTCAGGCTGACCTGAATAATGAGCGGCGACATGATATTGGGAGAAATTCCTCTTTTGAGGATACGAAACGAAGAGGCCCCTAACGATCTCTCGCTTTCGATATATGCCAGGGTCTTAACCTGAATTACTCCCGAATAGGTAATCCTCGCGAAATGAGGGGTATAGAGAATGCCGATTATAAATATCAGAATAACGATTCCCGAACCCCAGAATGCCACAATCATGAGCGCCAGTAAAATTGGGGGAAAACAGAGCACGATATCCACCATCCGCATGAGTAGCTGTTCAACAACCCCTCCATAGTAGCCGGCTAAAAGCCCAATGATGAAGCCCAGGAAAAACGCAAGACCTGTAGAACCCAGCGCCACAATCAGGGTAGGGCGTATACCCAATATCAAACGAGAGAAGATGTCCCGCCCAAACTCGTCGGTGCCAAGGATATATGTCCTTGAAGGAGGCTTAAGAATATTCACCGAATCAATCGCGAGAGGATCATGCGTAACGATAAGCGGCCCCAAAATTGCTATCAGCATGAAAGGCAGAAGCATGAGGATACTTATTATGAATGTCCTATTTCGAAAGCATCTCTTCAGCATTTCTGCTATTACCTCCCGGTTTATCGCACTCGAGGATCGAGGGCTCCGTAAAGAATATCCACAAACATGTTTACAAGGATGTAAAACGACGACATCACAAAGATGCAGCCTTGTATCAACGGATAATCTCGATACGAAATCGCTTTCAATAAAACCGAACAGAGACCCGGCAAGTTAAAAAGGTACTCGATGAGCACCGTCCCTCCGATGAGGTTGCCAAACTGGAGTCCAATGATCGTTACGATAGGAATCATCGCGTTGCGGAGTACATGCCCAAACACAACCTTTTGTCGCGACAGTCCCTTGGCGTATAAAGTCTGCACAAACTCTTTGTTCAAGACCTCCAGCATGGACGAACGCGTCATACGGGCGATTGAAGCGGCCATGGGCAGGGCGAGGGTGGCCACCGGCAAGACAAGCCGCGCATAATGGGCTCCGGCATTCTTCGACAAAGCGATGAATCCCCCCGCAGGCAAAAGCCGCAGAGAAAAGCTGAAAACATAGATAAACAATGTCCCCAGCACAAATACAGGAAGCGAAATGCCCAAGGCCGCGAGCGAAGTGGTGATAATATCCGCCGCCTTCTTCCGCTCAAGGGCGGCGACCATTCCCAGGACAACACCTATAATCGACGCCACAATGATTGATAAAAACGCGAGCTCAATGGTCCGGGGGATTCTTTCCGCAATATAGCTCATTACCGGAACTTTATCGGTGATCGAATTGCCGAAATTAAGGTTGGCGACATTTTTTATGTAGATAAGGTATTGCTCAAGAATAGGCTTATCAAGACCAAGCTCATGGCGCAGAGCCTCGACTACCTGAGGATCGACGGTCCGATCCGTTCCCAGTGCAAGTACCGCTGGATCACCAGGCATGATATGCAAGAGCAAGAATACAAGCGAGAGAACAATGAATATCTGGATAAGCGCCAAAAATATCCTTTTTATAAGAAAGCGAATCAAGATTTTACCCTCATGAATGCATCCCGCACTCCGGCAGCCTTGTCCGGATATAAATGACATGCTACAAAATGGCCTTTCTTGTACTCGACGAGCCTGGGCTCAAGCGTGGCGCATTCCGGCATCGCCTGCAGGCATCGAGTGCAAAATCTGCATCCTTCCGGGGGATCAATAGGACTTGGAAGATCCCCTTTGAGCATCACCCTCTGTTTCTTCTTGTTCGTATCGAATTCCGGGATGGCAGAAAGCAAGGCCTGCGTATATGGATGCATGGCGTCTGTATATAGATCATCTTTGCCAGCGATCTCTACCATTTTCCCGAGATACATCACACCGATCCTGTCGCTCATGTGCTTTACCACGGACAGATCATGGGAAATTAGAATATAGGTCAAACTGAAGGCTTCCTGTATATCGCTCAGCAAATTGAGAATCTGTGCCTGAATGGAGACGTCGAGAGCAGAGACGGGTTCATCACATATGACCAAGCTAGGATTGAGCGCGATTGCCCTCGCGATTCCAATGCGCTGCCTCTGGCCACCTGAAAATTCATGGGGATACCTGCGGATATAGTCCGGAGCCAATCCCACCAGCTCAAGCAACTCCCGTATCCGCTTTTCCTTCTCGGACCCCTTGAAAGTTTTATGGATCTCCAGTGGGGCAGCGATGATTTCGCCTATCGTCATCCTCGGATTGAGAGATTCGAATGGATCCTGGAATATCATCTGCATGCGAGCGCGCCGGCGGCGCATTGCAGCCCTGGGCAGTTTTAAAAGGTTGTCTCCTTCGAATATGACCTCACCCTCGTCGGCATTGCAGAGCCTGAGAATGAGTCGGGAAACCGTGCTTTTGCCGCAGCCCGACTCACCGACAAGACCAAACGTTTCTCCCCGGAGGACATCAAAGCCGACGCCGTCGACAGCCTTGACTTGTCCCCTTTGGCCCGAGAACATGCCCGCCCTTAAAGGGAAATACTTCTTCAGGCCCCTCACCTGCAGGAGGCTCTCATTCATAGGCGCTCCTCCAGGTATCGTATTTATGACAGCATACGTATTGCCCGTCCGACAGGACACACATCTCCGGAAGAACGGTGGCGCACAAAGCCATGGCTTCCGGACATCGCTGTTCGAATCTGCATCCAGAAGGCATTTTGTCCAGCGCCGGAACCGTTCCGGAGATGCTGTAGAGTCTTTTGGATGACACCTCGAGCTTTGGAATGGATTTTATCAAGCCTTGCGTATAGGGGTGCATCGGATGATTTAGAATTTCTCCGATATCGCCCAGCTCCATGATCTGTCCAGCGTACATTACGGCAATCCTATCAGCAACGCCGGCGACAACACCGAGATTGTGAGTAATGAGGATCACACTCATATCGAAGTCATGGCGAAGCTTATCAAGCAGCTCAAGTATCTGTGCCTGCACCGTCACATCGAGCGCCGTTGTCGGCTCGTCAGCGATGAGAAGTTTAGGTCGACAGGAAAGCGCTATTGCGATCATGATCCTTTGGCACATTCCACCTGACAGCTCGTGCGGGTAAGCATTCACGCACCTCGCTGGATTAGGAATTCCAACAAGACCGATGAGTTCAAGGGCCCTCTCTCGGGCCTCCTCGCGCGTTGCCTTTTCGTGAGTCCTTATTGCTTCGACTATTTGTTCACCACATCGACATACTGGATCCAATGACACCCTAGAATCCTGAAAGATCATCGCAATATTCTTGCCGCGGATTTTAACCATCTCGGCTTCTTCAAGCTTCAGAAGGTCCTGCCCCTCGAAAAAAATCTCGCCCGAAACGACCTTGCCCGGATAGGGAACAAGGCCCATTATGGACAAAGATGTCAGAGACTTTCCGCTGCCACTTTCACCGACAACACCGATCAGCTCTCCAGAGTTGACCTGGAAACTGACGCCATCGACGGCACGAAGAGGTCCTTTCGAAGTTGTGAATGCTGTGACAAGGTCTTTAACCTCAAGCAAGCAATTACTCATTCATCTCAACCTTTCTCACTGTTTCCATATGGCAGCGATACCCAGATGCCTAATATTCCACCTTCCACATATAACGTCTGTCGGTGAGGGGATGATTGCGTTCCTGCGCCAGTTTTTCGTTGAACACACCCAGCGCATTCGCCAGAACCAATCCGTTAAAGTACTCCGCCACCGAGTCGTCTATTTCATCTATGAAAAGGCTATTCGCATCAATCACCATTATTTTCTTGGCAAAGTTCTGCAGAAACTTCAGAGCTCGCTCATCCAAAGGTCGGACACGCCCTCTGCTCATTAAAAGAATGAAAGGCGTATTTTCATCAGTTATCTCAAACGGGCCATGGAAAAATTCGCCCGAATGAATGCTTGCGGAGTGTATCCACTGCATTTCAAGAAGGACACATATTGATTCCTGGTGCGCCGAACCGAAGCCGCATCCGCTGCCCATCGTGTAAATGATCTTTTCGTCCTTGTAGGCCCGGGCAAATTTGGAGGCTTTCTCTGTGATTGATGCCCTGCCCCTTTCTACAATTGAGCTTATCCTGTCGAACCCTTCCTGCATCTCTTTGTAGTATTTGAATCCCTCGATCTGCTCAAGCAATTCGACCGCAAGGCGCAGGCCCATCGCAGGCTTCTGATAGCCAGCCTTCGCGCCGCCACCCCATTCGTATCGCACGACATAATCACCGACTTTCGTTATAGGTGAATCCTCGATATATGTCAGGACAATAGTCAATGCACCCCGGGTTTTGCTGACCTTGACCGCTTCAAGAGTCTCCGGAGTGTTGCCTCTGTGCGAAGCGAGCAGAACGACAGAATGAACCCCCAAGGAAGCCGGCACGACATGTACAAATTCATTGCTTGTATAATAACCCACACGAATACCGGAAGCTTCACTTTCGAGGAAAAACTTCGAAGCATAAAAAGCTGTCAGGGAACCACCACATGAAACAAAGAAAATCTCTTTGACACCGCCCTGATTCGCTTTCTTTGAAAGAATGTCAGAAACTATCGCCCGGGGAGTCATCCCTTCCTCCTTATATGAAAGTAGCTCTCTTCTATGTTCGCAAGCTTAGCATTCAAAATAAATGATGTATTATGTCGTATTATATCGTCATATACTGAACTGTCAAGCATTAATTTCGGTAAACTATAGCCTTTTTGAAAAAAGATACAAAGAGATATCATAAAACATACAGCAGCTCAGGAAACGCAATTGTGAAGTTTTATACTATTTTCAATAGATATTTAGACTATGCACTATTTAAATAGTATGTTATATAATATCATATATAGCCTAACTGCGGAGCACTCTGTCGGTTATGGGCAGAGGCATTGTTATAATTGAAGAGCGTGGCATGACTACATCTGCGGTGGTTTAAAAGAAAATAAAATTGTCCTTGGAACTACGTACTAGTGAAACATGCCTACCAGCAGGAAAGAGAGGTTGACGATGAATAATGCACTCAATCCCGACAATCTTATCCCATTATATATGCAGATAAAAAATAGCCTCATGGATGCGATCCGCAAGCGCGAATTCAAACCGAACGACCGTATTCCCGGAGAAAAAGAACTCGAGTCTTTTTTTCATGTGAGCAGGATAACAATAAGAAAGGCCATAAGTGAACTTGTCGATGAGGGGATCCTCGTCAAAAAGCAAGGCAAGGGTACCTTCTTGTCTGGCATCACCGTGGCAACCACGTTGGACGAAATCAACGGCTATACCCAGTCCATGCTCCGCCTAGGATACAAGCCCGGAAGGATTCTCATTGAGAGGAATATAATCAGCAATGATATGGAGATAGTTAAAAAACAACTTGGCGTCGCCCCCAATGACAAGTTGGTACACATCAAGCGCGTCTTGCTTGCCGATGAAGAACCCGTGGTTTTGGAAAACGCCTATTATCCAATAAAATTCAAATTTTTCATGGATGAGGATCTGAATACAGAGTCCATGTATAATCTTTTAAAGCAAAAGATGCAAATCATCCCTTTCAAAGCACAAAAAACGATCGGTATCGAACTGGCAAACGAAGAAACCGCCATGTATCTGAAAACGAAGGCGGGAACTCCTCTCCTCGTGACGAATGAACTTGTCTTTGAGCAAAATGAAACTCCTATCCATTATTCCATCAGCCGGGCCTTAAGTGATAAAATCAAGATACGGCTTGTTTCCTATGCATCGATAGCTAAAGACAGCGCATCATTTGCAATGGGCCAAGAAGAAGTTTTCATATAATATTCCCTTTCTGTTTTGCTTTCTCTTCATGATTTCAAAGAATTTTTTGTCAATTTGCATAAAATTTCATTGTTTATTCAGAAACTCGGATTTATAATCACTCTTATCACAGATCTGAAGCATTTTCTCAATGTCAATATTGAAAAAGCCTCAATTTGCGCAACGTTTTTCCAGGAGGTATCTATGTTGGTGAACCGTACACGCAACACGAAACTGACGTTCGGCATCGCGGTGCTGGCGTCCGTGTTGATGCTGTTTCTGGCGGCATTGCCCCTCGGGGCGACCGAGAGTTCGTCATATCAGGCAGGCTTTGCGGTGGGTTCTTCTCAGCCGACGCAGATTGAGGAACACATCGCGGAGATGAAGTTAGCCGCCCAAAATCGCGGGGTGGATTACGCCACTGTCCTTGCTGCCGCGAAAGAGCGTGAAGCTCTCGCTCTTCAGATTCTTCCGGAAAAGGTGGAATGGATGCATGGCGTAGCCGATGCTTCGGGCATTCCCTATGAGGACATCCTCGTGTACAACACGGCCGACAAGCTCATGACGGGATTCGTCGGAGAGTGCACAACCTTCCTGGCCAACGGAAAGGCTCTTGCGGCGGGCGCTGGAAGCATCATCTCGAAGAACCGCGACCTGGGGCCGAATACGATCTCCGAAGTCGCCAAGGAAAATGGCGGCGATCACGCCTCGACCGAGATCTACAAGGCCGCCTACATCGATATTCCACAGGCGTCCCACACCTACTCATTCGTCGGTTCCCGCTCCGCCGGACGCTGGGGATATGGAATGGGCATCAACGAATTCCAGGTCATCGTGTCGGACAACGACGCGCCCACGCGGGACGAGCTGACCTTTGCGAACGGACTTCACGACAACGACTACGTGCGCCTCGTCCTGGAACGGGCCAAAACCGCGCGCGAGGGTGTCCAGATACTCACGAAGCTCACCGAAAAATACGGCCAGGCATGGAACGCCATCATGTTCGAGATAGGCGATCCTCAGGAACTCTGGGTCGTCGAGATCACCGGCAAACGCTGGGTCGCCAGACGCTACCAGGACACCTACACGGCCAGATCCAACCAGTTCCAGATCACGGACGACTATGAAATCTGCTCGCACGATCTGCTCACTTACGCCCAGTCGCAGGGCTGGATAGGCGCCGATGTCACGAAGATCAACTTCAGGGCC